>PWWF01000019.1 GCA_003561595.1 Paracoccaceae bacterium
CCCGATCCGGGCACCGGGCGCGCCATGCACGCGTTTGTCGATGCGGTTGGCGCGGGCGAATGCCTCTGCCGCGCGGCGCTTGTGATCGAACATGCGCGCTTCCTGCGCCACAGGCGTGTCGATCAGGCGGATATTCAGGCCGCCATCGGGCAGCGCAATATCAGGTGTGACGAATTGCAGGCGATGCGGATCGCCATCGACGATGCTCGATGCCTCGGCCACCTCTTTCAGCGTTTTCAGACCGACCCAGAGACCGGCAAAACGCGAGAGTGCGTAGCCGTAATGCCCGTAATCCAGAATTTCCTGAACCCCGGCAGGCGACAGGACGGGGATGCAGGCATCGACCAGCGCCCAGTCCGATTGCTGCAACACGGTCGAGGATTCGCCCGTGTGGTCATCCCCCATCGCCACCAGCACACCGCCATGGGGTGAGGTCCCCGCCATATTGGCATGACGGAACACATCGCCCGACCGGTCCACGCCCGGCCCCTTGCCATACCACAGGCCGAACACCCCGTCATGGCGCCCTTCGCCGCGCAGTTCCGCCTGCTGGCTGCCCCAGAGCGCGGTCGCGGCCAGATCCTCGTTCAACCCCTCCTGAAAGCGGATTTGCGCCGCATCAAGCTGGGACTGCGCGCGGCGCAACTGCATATCCACCGCCCCGAGAGGAGAGCCGCGATAACCTGTCACATACCCCGCCGTCGCCAGCCCGGCAGCGCGGTCACGCGCGGCCTGCGCCAGCATCAGCCGGACCAGCGCCTGTGTCCCGCTTAGCAGCACAGGCGATTTCGAGATGTCGAACCGGTCGCTCAGCGCGATGTCATGCCGCCCCATACGCTCCTCCGTTGCGTTCGTTGCGCATATCTTGACCATAGGTCAATGAGTATGACCTACAAAGCGCAAATTCGGAAATCTTTGCTTTTGTGATCGGGCAAAAGCGCCTAGAAGATGCCCAGCCCGGAAAACAGGGCGTGCGGGGATGGTTGCCGGATCATGGATTGGGACAAGCTACGGGTGTTTCACGCAGTTGCCGATGCCGGCAGCCTGACCCATGCGGGCGAGGCGCTGCAACTGTCGCAATCCGCCGTCAGTCGCCAGATCCGCGCCCTGGAAGAGGCGCTGAACGCGGTTCTGTTTCACCGCCATGCGCGCGGGCTGATCCTGACCGAACAGGGCGAGTTGCTGTTCGAGGCCACGCGCACCATGAGCCAGACGCTCGATTCGGCCTCGGCGCGGATACGCGACACCGAAGATGAAGTGCATGGCGAATTGCGGGTGACCACCACCACCGGGTTCGGCACGCTGTTTCTGGCCCCGCGCCTGCCCTCGCTTTATGCGCAATACCCGGATCTGAAGATCGACCTTATGCTGGAAGAGCGGGTGCTGGACCTGCCCATGCGCGAGGCCGATGTTGCAATCCGCATGAAGGAACCCAGCCAGGCCGACCTGATCCGCAAACGGTTGATGACCGTGAATATGCGGCTCTATGCCTCGGCCGAATATCTGCGCGCGAATGGCGTGCCGTCGACCATCGCGGATCTGTGCGATTTTCGCCTGATTTCGCAGAACATCACCTCGGCGCAGGTGAGTGTCGGCACCGAGTTGATCCGGCGACTGACCGCGCAGCCACTGCGGTCCTCGTTTACAGTGAACAACTATTTCGGCGTGTTGCAGGCAGTGATCAACCATCTGGGCGTCGGTGTGCTGCCCGACTATGTCAGCGAGGATTTCCCCGAACTGGTGCATGTTCTGCCCGAGGTGGCCAGCGGCGACATCCCTGTCTTTCTGGCCTTTCCCGAAGAATTGCGCCACTCACGCCGCATTGCCGCATTCCGCGATTTCGTGGTCGAAGAGATCGTCGCGTATCGCCGCGCACGCCAGTTCTAGGCGGCTGTTCACGCATCCGAGAGCGACGCAAGAATCTTGCGGCATGTTTGCAACGCATAGCCGCAATGATGCAGGTGCAACATAGTTTAACTTGCGTAACAGATGTGCAATCCCATATGTATTCTTGGACGGCGGCGTGATCGCCGACGTCTTTACCTCCCTGTTGGACTTCGGCCGAGCCTTTGAGCTCGGCCTTTTTTTATCGCGTCTAGCAATTTCGCCAGAGCCTGCAAGATACCGCGCGGCGAATCGCTGGGAATATTCGTGCTGCTGCCCTTGGAGGTGCGTCTTGCGCATGATTTGAGCAAATGTTGCATCACGCGTGGCGCGAATTGCGGGTTTTGCCGACCACAGATTCGGACACAAGCAGCCATGCGCCATGATGAAAGCGCCTGCGGGGCTTTTGCTCTGCAGGGGTTTGGCCTACAGAGTGGCGAGATTTCCGCTGACTGCCTGGGACATGCCGATGACCGAACCTGCCCTGACCGATGACCTGATCGCCGCGCATGGGCTGAGCCCGGATGAATATGCCCGCATCCTCGAGATTATCGGGCGCACCCCCAGTTTTACCGAACTGGGTATCTTCTCGGCCATGTGGAACGAGCATTGTTCCTATAAATCGTCCAAGAAATGGCTGCGCACCCTGCCGACGACGGGGCCGCAGGTGATCTGCGGGCCGGGCGAGAATGCGGGGGTGGTGGATATCGGTGACGGGCAGGCCGTGATCTTCAAGATGGAGAGCCACAACCACCCCAGCTATATCGAACCCTATCAGGGCGCAGCCACCGGGGTTGGCGGCATTCTGCGCGATGTGTTCACCATGGGTGCGCGACCCATCGCGGCCATGAATGCGCTGTCTTTCGGCGCGCCCGATCACCCCAAGACCGCCCATCTGCTGCGCGGCGTGGTGGAAGGGATCGGCGGGTATGGCAATGCCTTTGGCGTGCCGACCGTGGGGGGCGAGGTCCGGTTTCACCCCGCCTACAACGGCAATTGTCTGGTCAACGCCTTTGCTGCCGGGCTGGCCGATGCGGATGCGATTTTCTATTCGGCGGCCTCTGGTGTGGGCATGCCCGTTGTCTATCTGGGCGCCAAGACCGGGCGCGACGGGGTGGGCGGCGCGACCATGGCCAGCGCTGAATTCGATGACAGCATCGAGGAAAAGCGCCCAACAGTGCAGGTGGGCGATCCGTTCACCGAAAAGCGCCTGCTGGAGGCCTGTCTGGAACTCATGGCGAGCGGCGCCGTGATCTCGATTCAGGATATGGGGGCGGCGGGCCTGACCTGTTCCGCGGTCGAGATGGGTGACAAGGGGTCCTTGGGCATCCGGCTGGATCTGGACCGCGTGCCCTGCCGCGAGTCGGGCATGACCGCCTATGAGATGATGCTCTCGGAATCTCAGGAACGCATGCTGATGGTGCTCAAGCCCGAACGCGAGGCCGAGGCGCGGGCGATTTTCGAGAAATGGGACCTGGACTTCGCCATCGTCGGCGAAACGATTGCCGAGGACCGGTTCCTGATTCTGCATGGCAACACGGTCAAGGCCGATCTCCCGCTGTCGAAACTGTCCTCCAGCGCGCCGGAATATGACCGTCCATGGGTTGAAACCCCTGTGCCCGAACCGCTGGGTGATCTGCCGGAGATCGGGGCGATTGACGGGCTGCGCGCCCTGATCGGCAGCCCTAATCATGCGCATAAAGCCTGGGTCTGGGAACAGTATGACACGCAGGTGATGGGGGACAGCATCCGCATTCCGGGTGCGGGCGCGGGGATCGTGCGCGTCCACGGCACGGACAAGGCGCTGGCCTTTACCGCCGATGTGACGCCCCGCTATGTGCGCGCCAACCCGTTCGAGGGTGGCAAACAGGCCGTGGCCGAAGCCTATCGCAACCTGTGCGCCGTGGGGGCAAAGCCGCTGGCGACAACAGATAACCTGAATTTCGGCAATCCCGAAAAGCCCGAGATCATGGGCCAGTTCGTGGGCGCGATAAAGGGCATCGGCGCGGCCTGCACGGCGCTGGATGTGCCGATCGTGTCGGGCAATGTCTCTTTGTATAATGAGACCGACGGCCAGCCGATCCTGCCGACACCGACCATCGGGGCCGTGGGGCTGATCGATCATGTGGATCAGATCATCCCGTCACGGCCCGAGGACGGCGATCTGGCGCTCTTGCTGGGGCCGGTCGGGGCGCATCTGGGGCAATCGGCCCTGCTGGCAGAGGCTTTCGGGATCGAACAGGGCGACGCGCCCGCAGTCGATCTGGACGCCGAGCGCGCGCATGGCGAATTCCTGCTGGATAACCGCGTCCTGCTCAAGGCCGCGACCGACCTGTCGGATGGCGGGCTGGCGCTTGCGGCGTTTGAGATGGCCGAAGGTGCGGGGCTGGGTGTGACGCTGGATACGGATGATCCGGGCCAGCTATTCGGCGAGGATCAGGGCCGCTATCTGATCGCCGCCAGCTTCGATCAGGCCGAAGCGCTCATGGTCGCCGCCGGTCAGGCCGGTGTGACGCTGACCAGCGTGGGCCGTTTCGGAGGCGACACCGTGCGCCTGGGCGCGGACAGCGCGGCACTGTCAGAGCTGTCCGCGCTCTATCGCAATGCCTTTGCACGCGCAGCGGGCGAGCGCTGAGCGCGACGTCAAAAAGGCTTGCCCAATCAGCCCCGCCAGGCAAACCGCGGCGCTTGATTATGGTCATGCAGGGGATTAGTTTGCCCGGACGCGGCGCGAAAGCCAGCATGACAAGGAAGACCCATGGCCATTACTGTCGAGGAGTTGGAGACCCTGTTGCGAGAGGGGTTCCCGGATGCAAAAATCTCGATCACGGATCTGGCTGGTGATGGCAATCATTATGCCGCCGAAGTGATTGACGAGAGTTTCCGTGGCAAGAACCGCGTGCAGCAGCAGCGCGCGGTCTATGCCGCGCTGAAGGGCAAGATGGATGGCAATCATGGCGAGTTGCACGCGCTGGCCCTGACCACAAAAGCCCCGGATTGACGAAGAAAGGACATGCGATGAGCGCCGAAGAGCAGATCAGGCAGACTGTCGAAGCGAATGATGTGGTGCTGTATATGAAGGGCACCAAGACCATGCCGCAATGCGGGTTTTCCAGCCGCGTGGCGGGGGTCCTGAACTTCATGGGCGTGGAATACGCGGACGTGAATGTGCTGGCCGATGATGCGATCCGTCAGGGTATCAAGGATTATTCCGACTGGCCGACCATCCCGCAGCTTTACGTCAAGGGCGAGTTCGTGGGCGGCTGCGATATCATCACCGAGATGACGCTGTCGGGCGAGCTGGATCAGTTGCTGGACTCCAAGGGCGTATCCTATGACAAGGACGCCGCCGAGAAGATCCGCGAAGCGAACGCCTGAGCGCCCAGCCGCGCGCCCCGGACCGGGGGCGCGCCCACCCGCCCACCCGCACGCCCCCGATCCACGGCGCGCGGCTGGGTATCATCTTGACCACGGGCGCTGCCCGCTTTGTTCGGCAACGCTGTTGCGCATCCCCGCAGGGTCGAATGACACGGCGCCAGTCTGACGCAGCAGGCTGGGATCAATCACGTCGCAGGGCCGGGGGGCAGGCTCGGGGATCTCTGTGGTCACGACCAGCCGGCCCGGCAGGCAGACCTCCTCCAGCATCGCAAGCCCGCCCTGCCCGCTGAGATGCACCACATCGAAACCGCTGCCGCGCAGATGCGCGATGGGCCCGGCATCAGGCGCGCCGCTGCGGGCATGGGCGCGGGCCTGATCTGCAGCATCACCATCTGCTTGCAGCCAGGCACTGGCGGCGAAGCTGTTCGAGCGGGCGCGACTGAGCATCCGACCCTCTGGCCCCATCAGCCCGATCAGCGTGGCATCAGGCGCGACCAGCAGCACGGGGCGGGGCGTTTGTGTCCAGCCATAAGCGGCCAGCGCAATCACCGCCAGCCCGGCCACCCCGCTGCGCCCCTGCCAGATGATCACCCAGAGCGCGCCAAGCGCCATGGCGGGAATCACCCAGGGCGCGGGCTGGCGCACGGGTGTGACGGCACCATCCAGCCCGCTGACCCAGCCCGAGACATGCAGGATCCAGCCGATTGCAGGATCCATGATCGCAAGCCCAAGACCCTGCAGGCCGATGGGTGTCAGCACCGCAGCCAGCACGGCCGAGGGCATGATCACCAACCCCATCAGCGGCACGGCCAGCAGGTTTGCCATCAGACCGTATTCGGCCACGCGGTTGAAGCTTGCCGCCGCCACGGGTGCTGTCGCGATGCCCGCCACGACCGAACACAGCACCACGCTGGCCACGGGCCAGACCCAGCGCGGCACCCGGCTGCGAAACTCGCGTTCCCGCGACAGCCATCGGAACACAGCGACGAGTGCGACGGTTGCGGCAAAGCTCATCTGGAACCCCGCCTGCGTCAGCGCCTCGGGGCGCAGGATAAGGATCAGCGTGGCCGCCATCGCGACCGAACGCAGCGAGATGGCGCGCCGGTCCAGCAGCACGGCAACCAGCATCACCGCGACCATGATGAAGGCGCGTTCGGTCGCGACATTCCCGCCCGAGAGCATCAGATAGAACGCCCCCGCGCCCAGCGCCCCGATGGCCGCCAGCTTGCGCACGGGCAGCCGCAGCGCCAGCGGCGGCACCAACGCCATGGCCAGACGCAGCCCCCCGAAGACGAACCCCGTCAGCAGCCCCATATGCAACCCCGAGATCGCCAGCAGATGCGCGAGGTTCGAGCGGCGCAAATCCTCCATCCGGTCCTGCGCGATGCCGGACCGGTCGCCCGTCAGGATGGCCGCTGCAAACCCGCCAGTGTCGCCGGGCATCTGCGCCATGACAGCGGCAGATATTCGCATGCGCAACCGGTGCACGGCCATGCGCGGGTCACTATCAGCCACGGGCGCAAGGGTCAGGACGGGCACGCGGGTATGGCCCACGGCCCCCAGACGCTCGAACCACGCAAGCCTTCGGAAATCGAACCCGCCGGGTTCCGACGGTGCGGGGGGCGGCGACAAATGGCCCGTGGTCATCACGCGCAAGCCTGGCTGCGGCACGATGAACCCCTGCGGCCCATGTAACGAGATGCGCACCCGTTCGGGCGTGCGATGGGCCGGGATATTCTGCAACACGACCTGATCCAGCGTCAGGCGCACCCTGTCCGTGGCCGCGCGGTCGATACCGACAATCCGCCCCTCGATCGGGCCGAAATACCGGAAATTCAGCACCGGGGCCGCGACTTGATGCGCCCGCTGCCCCGCCAGCAGCAGCCCTGTCCCAGTCAGCGCAAGGGCCAGCAGCAGGGGCGACAGTTCATCCGGCACGCGCCAGGCCAGTGCCACAAAGGCCAGGACGGAGGCGCCCAGCGCGAGCCATTCGGCAAACACAGGCTCTCGCGGCAGGGCGAAATAGAGGCCGATGCCGATGGCGAGAAAGACAGGCACGAACAGGAACAGACGCCCGCGCCGGGCAGCAATCGCCTGCAGTGGCAGGCGCCACGCCGCGCTGCCCAGTGCCGGACCGGGGCGCAGGCCGCGCAATGCGCCGGACAGCAGCACCCTTGTTTCCCCCGTCATGCTTGCCTAGAACCCACCGCAACACTGACCGGAAACTGGTTTCCAAATGGTTAATACAAAGGGTCGCCATGTCTGAAACTGTTGTCACGCGGTTCGCGCCCTCGCCCACGGGGTTTCTGCATATCGGGGGTGCGCGCACGGCGCTGTTCAACTGGCTGTATGCGCGCGGGCGCGGCGGGCAGTTTCTGCTGCGAATCGAGGATACGGATCGCGCGCGCTCCACCCCCGAGGCGACCGAGGCCATTCTGACAGGTCTGCGCTGGCTGGGGCTGGATTGGGATGACGAGCCGATTAGCCAGGCCGCACGCGCCGACCGCCATGCACAGGTCGCCCGCGAGATGCTGGCAGCCGGGCGCGCGTACAAATGCTTTTCGACGCAAGAAGAGATCGAGGCCTATCGCGAGGCCGCGCGCGCCGAAGCACGATCGACCCTGTTCCGGTCGCCCTGGCGCGATGCGGACGCGGCCAGCCAACCCGACGCGCCCCATGTCATCCGCGTCAAGGCCCCGCTGGAGGGTGAGACCGTGATCGCGGATGCGGTGCAAGGTGACGTGCGTATCCGCAATGACCAGCTTGACGATATGGTGCTGCTGCGCTCGGACGGGACACCGACCTACATGCTGGCAGTTGTGGTCGATGACCATGACATGGGGGTGACCCATGTGATCCGGGGTGACGACCATCTGAACAATGCCGCGCGGCAGATGCTGGTGTATCATGCGATGGGCTGGCAGGTGCCGGTCTGGGCGCATATCCCGCTGATTCACGGCCCCGATGGCAAGAAACTGTCCAAGCGGCACGGCGCACTGGGGGTCGAGGAATATCGGGCCATGGGCTATCCGGCGGCGGCGATGCGCAACTACCTTGCGCGGCTGGGCTGGAGCCATGGCGATGACGAGTTCTTCAGCGATGCACAGGCGCAGGAGTGGTTCGATCTGGGCGGGATCGGCAAATCCCCGGCGCGGCTGGATTTCAAGAAACTGGACCATCTGACCGCGCAGCATATGAGCGTTGCAGACGATGCTGCACTGCTGCATGAATTGCAGGATTATCTGGCCGCGACAGGCGCCCCCCCTCTGGATGAAGGGCAGCTGGACGGGTTGTTGCGGGCGATGCCACTGGTCAAGGACAAGGCCAAGGGATTTCCGCAAGCCATTGAAAAAGCACATTTTGTTCTGACATCTCGGCCCATCGAACCGGATGCAAAAGCGGCCAGGGCGCTGGATGATGTATCCCGTGGTATACTGAAAGAATTGACGCCGCGCCTGCAAAATGCTACGTGGTCGAGAGAGCTTCTTGAGGGGGTCGTCACGGCGCTGGCTGAATCGCATGGTCTGGGTCTGGGTAAGCTGGCCCAACCGCTTCGTGCCGCATTGGCCGGGCGGAGCAGCACCCCCAGTGTTTTCGACATGATGGTGGTTCTGGGTCGCGAGGAAACGATGGCGAGGATCGCGGATGCAGCAGCCTGAGGGCGGTTCGCACGCAACATCGCCACTTTGAAACAGGTTTGTCTGCGCGCTATGCTGCCCGCAGGCCTTTTGGAAAGGGATGCGCTATGGCAGATACTCAGGAACATGCGAAACTGACAGTCGGCGACAAGTCCATTGACCTGCCGGTGCTGAAACCGTCGGCTGGCCCGGACGTGCTGGATATCCGCAAGCTGTATGCGCAGGGTGACGTGTTCACCTATGATCCGGGCTTTACCTCGACGGCGGCCTGTTCCTCGACCATCACCTACATTGACGGTGACGCGGGCGAGTTGCTGTATCGGGGCTACCCCATCGAGCAACTGGCCGAGAAATCGCATTTCCTCGAAACCTGCTATCTGCTGCTTTACGGAGAGCTGCCCTCGGCAGCGGCGCTTGAGGATTTCGAGAACCGGGTGACCCGCCACACGATGCTGCATGAACAGATGCAGTATTTCTTCCGCGGGTTCCGGCGTGACAGCCACCCAATGGCCATCATGACAGGCGTTGTCGGTGCGATGTCGGCCTTTTACCACGATTCCACCGATATCAATGACCCATGGCAGCGCGAGGTCGCCGCGATCCGCATGATCGCCAAGATGCCGACCATCGCCGCCTGGGCCTACAAGTATTCCATCGGCCAGCCTTTTGTGTACCCGAAGAACAGCCTCGATTATGCAGGGAACTTCCTGAACATGTGCTTCTCGGTCCCGGCCGAGGAATACGTGGTCGATCCGATCCTGAGCCGGGCGATGGACCGGATCATGATGCTGCATGCCGATCATGAACAGAATGCCTCGACCAGCACTGTGCGGCTGGCGGGCTCTTCAGGCGCGAACCCGTTTGCCTGCATTGCGGCCGGGATCGCATGCCTGTGGGGGCCGGCGCATGGTGGCGCCAATCAGGCCTGTCTGGAAATGCTGCAGGAAATCGGCACTGTCGACCGCATTCCCGAATATATCAAGCGCGCCAAGGACAAGGACGACCCGTTCAAGCTGATGGGCTTTGGCCACCGCGTCTACAAGAATTTCGACCCGCGCGCCAAGGTGATGAAGCAATCGGCTGACGAGGTTCTGGGCCTTCTGGGGATCGAGGATAACGAGACACTCAAGATCGCAAAGGAACTGGAGCGGATCGCACTTGAGGACGAATATTTCGTCGAGAAAAAGCTCTATCCGAATGTCGATTTCTATTCCGGCATCATTCTGGAAGCGATGGGGTTCCCGACCTCGATGTTCACACCGATCTTTGCGCTGTCGCGCACGGTGGGCTGGATCAGCCAGTGGAAAGAGATGATCGGCGACCCGGAACAGAAGATCGGCCGCCCGCGCCAGCGCTATACCGGCGCCCCCCGGCGTGATTATACCGAGATCGAGACACGCTGAACGGCAAGGCCAGGGTACCCTGTGTTCCGGGCCTGAGCGATGTGATTGGCGGATTTCCGGCGGGGCCGGGTGGTTATAATGCCGCCCGGCCCCGTTGCTTGTGGCTTGATGCTTTGGCAAAACCTGATAGACGTTTGCGCTAACAGGCCGTGAAATCCCCCGCACGGGTCTTGACCCGGAGCGCCGTGCATGGGGGCATATGCATCATGGGCCAGACGCCGGAAAAGGAAATTTGCATGACCCCTCTGCGCCGCCATCGGATGATCAAGATCGTCGCCACGCTCGGCCCGTCCTCCTCGACATACGAGATGATCCGCAACCTGTTCGAAGCAGGCGCCGATGTCTTTCGCCTGAACATGAGCCACGGCACCCATGACGAGATTGCAGAGCGCCATCGCATCATCCGTCAGGTCGAAGCCGATCTGGGCCGCCCCATCTGCATTCTGGCCGATCTGCAGGGGCCAAAACTGCGCGTGGGCGCATTCGCCAATGACGCCGAGGACCTCAGCGAAGGCCAGCCTTTCCGTCTGGATCTGGAGGACACGCCGGGCAATGCCAGCCGCGTCACGCTGCCCCACCCCGAAATCTTCAAGGCGCTGGAGCCGGGATCGGAACTGCTGGTCAATGACGGCAAGATCCGCCTGAAGGTCGAACGCTGCGGCCCGGATTTTGCCGATTGTATCGTGACTGTCGGGGGCACGATTTCGAACCGCAAGGGCGTCAACGTGCCCGATGTCGTGCTGCCCTTGGCTGCATTGTCGGACAAGGACCGCAAGGACCTGGATTTCGTGTGCAATCTGGGCGTGGACTGGCTGGCGCTGTCCTTCGTGCAGCGGGCCTCGGACGTGACAGAGGCGCGGGAACTGGCGCAGGGCCGCGCCGCGATCCTGTCGAAGATCGAGAAACCAGCCGCAGTCAAGGCGTTTGACGAAATTCTGGCCGCGTCTGACGGGATCATGGTGGCGCGGGGCGATCTGGGGGTCGAACTGCCGGTGCAGAACGTGCCGCCGATCCAGAAACGTCTGGTGCGCCGCGCGCGCAACGCTGCAAAGCCTGTGATCGTGGCCACACAGATGCTGGAATCGATGATCGAAAGCCCGATGCCCACCCGCGCCGAGGTCTCTGATGTCGCGACGGCCATCTATGAAGGCGCCGATGCGATCATGCTGTCCGCCGAATCGGCGGCCGGACAATACCCGATCGAGGCGGTCACCACGATGAACAATGTCGCCATAGAGGTCGAGAGCGATCCGACCTATGTCGATATCATCGACGCCTCGCGCAAGGTCGAGCATCATACGATTGCCGATGGCATCGTGTCCGCCGCGCGTGAACTGGCCGAAAAGACCGATATCGCCGCGATCTGCTGTTTCACCGAATCAGGCACCACCGCCTATCTGGTCGCGCGCGAGCGGCCCCATGTCCCGATCATCGCGATCACACCCATCACCCGGGTTGCGCGGCAACTGTCGCTGGTCTGGGGGGTGCATTGCGAAACTGTCACCGGCAATGTCGAGCGGTTCAAGAAAGCCGTGATCAGCGCAGTTCGCGTGGCGCGTAATTACGGCTTCGCGACAGAAACGGACCAGATCCTCGTCACTGCGGGGATTCCCTTCAATCAGCCCGGCACAACGAACATTCTGCGCGTCGCCCCCTGCGCCGAGCACCTGATCGTGCAAGGCGAACCCGAATAGCCACCGGCTCGATCAGCGCCCACGCAACCGGAGCAACCCAATGTCTCATGAACTGATTTTCCTGGGCGCGTTGGGGCTTCTGCTGATGGCGTTTGTGAGCGTTGTGGGCGCCTGGACCAACAATCGGAAGCCCTTCGTCGGGGTCATCCTTGGCGCAACCGGGGCAGCCCTGCTGGCAATGATCCATTTCGACCGGGCTGCGGGGCTGTATTCGTTTGACGAGGTGCCCGACATTGTCGTGCGCGCTGTCGCCTCGCTGATCTCTATGTTCTGATCCCCCCTTGTGCCGGACTGCACGCTGCGCTAGAGGGCAGGCTTCAAGGCGCGCGCCCGGCCCGAGTGGCATGCCGCGGCGTGCGAGCGACCTCTCCAGCGAAAGGAGTTGCAAATGCCCAAGATGAAGACCAAATCAGGCGCCAAGAAGCGCTTTTCCATGACGGCGAGCGGCAAGGTCAAGGCCGGTCAGGCTGGCAAGCGCCATGGCATGATCAAGCGGACCAAGAAGTTCATTCGTGACGCGCGCGGCACCACGATCCTCAAGGATCAGGATGCCCGCATCGTCAAGACCTACATGCCCTACGACCGGTAAGGAGGCGCTGTCATGTCGCGAGTTACATCCGGAAAAGTTACCCACGCCCGTCACCGCAAGGTCGTCAAGGCTGCCAAAGGCTATTATGGCGCGCGTTCGCGCAATTTCCGCACCGCCACGCAGGCTGTGGACAAGGCCAATCAATACGCCACGCGCGACCGCAAGAACCGCAAGCGCAATTTCCGCGCGCTGTGGATTCAGCGGATCAACGCCGCCGTGCGCGAGCTGGACCCAGGTCTGACCTATTCGCGCTTCATCAACGGCCTGACGCTGGCCGGGATCGAAGTGGATCGCAAGGTTCTGGCCGATCTGGCCGTGCATGAACCCGATGCGTTCGGCCAGATTGTCGAAAAGGCGCGTGCCGCTCTGGCGTAAGCCATATCACATGCCACGATCAGACACCCGCGCTGGCCCTGCCATCGCGGGTGTTTTCATGTGGCATGCGTAATGGCGCGGCAGGCTACAAAACCGGTAGCGCGCGAAGCCATCTTGTGCTTTGACCGTCGCGCAATCATCGCATCCCAGCAGGGAGGAACGACACATGAAACGCAGTGCAACCGCATCCTGTCTGGCGGCCATTCTGGGTACGGGCCTTGCCCCCCAGAGCGCGCAGGCGCAGGAGGTGACGCTGACCATGCATCATTTTCTGGCCGCGCAGGCGAATGTGCCGCTGCATATTCTGGATGTCTGGGCCGATCAGGTCGAAGAGGACAGCGATGGCCGTATCCGGATCGAGCGTTTTCCGTCCATGCAACTGGGCGGCACCCCGGCGGAACTGTATGATCAGGTTGTCTCGGGGACCGTCGATCTGGCCTGGACGATTGCCGGCCTGACGCCGGGTCGTTTCCCAAGCACCGAAGTGTTCGAACTGCCCTTCATGGTCAGTGACGCGGGTGCAGCCTCCTACGCCTATTGGTCCCTCTATCAAGAGGCGATGCAGGACGAGTTTTCCGAGGTCAAGATGATCGGGACATGGGTGCATGGCCCCGGTGTGATCCACAGCACCGACCCGGTGACACGCCCGTCCGATCTGCGCGGCATGCAGGTGCGCGGCCCCTCTCGGCTGACCGTGCAACTGCTGGAATCGCTGGGCGCGACGCCCGTGGGCATGCCGGTGGCGCAGGTGCCCGAATCGCTTTCGCGCGGGGTGATTGACGGGGCCGTGGTCCCGTGGGAGGTGACAGAAACCCTGCGCCTGCACGAACTGGTCGAGAACCATACCGAATTCGAAGGCGACATGATCTACACGCTGACCTTCGTGCTGGTCATGCATCAGCCCGCCTACGATGCGCTGCCAGAGGATCTGCAGGCCGTCATCGACCAGAATTCCGAACTGGAATTTTCGGTCTTCGCAGGCACAACGCAGCAGGAATACGATGATCCGGGTCGCGCCCTGGCCGAGGAAATGGGCAATAACATCATCACCATTCCCGCCGAAGAGATAGCCGAATGGCGCGCCTTGTCAGAACCGATCTATGACCGCTGGATCGCGGATATGGCCGAGCGCGGCAAGGACGGGCAGGCGCTGATCGACCGGGCCCGCGAACTGATGGCCGAATACAAGGCCGCCGACTGACAGCCGCTGGCAGCCCCGCCAGGCGGCGCACGCGCGAAGTGCAGGAGGGGACAGGCAAATGCATGCAGCGATGATGGCCCTGTCGCGCACGCTCGCCATACTTGGCGGGGGGATCCTGTCGGCCATGATCCTGATGACATGCCTGTCGATTGCCGGGCGTCATCTGGCCGCGCTTCTGAATTCCGCCACAGTGCAGGATGTGATGCCTGCGCTGGCAAACGCGGTTCTCGGGTTGGGGATTGGCCGCATATTCGGGGATTTCGAACTGATCGAACTGGGTATGGCCGTCGCGGTGTTCTGCTTCCTGCCCTATTGCCACATCACCATCGGCCATGCGCGGGTGAACATCTTCACCTCCGCACTACCCGACCGCGTGAACCGCTGGCTGCGACTGCTGATAGAGGCCGCATTTCTGATGGCATTGGTCCTGATCGCGTGGCGGCTGTCCGTGGGCATGTCGAACCGCATTCGCACGGGCCAGACGACCTATCTCTTGGAATGGCCCCTCTGGATACCCTATGCCGCCTGTCTGGTCGCGGCCTGCGCGGCGGTGCTGGTGGGGGTCTATATGCTGGGGGTGCGCATGGCTGAAGCCTTCGGCAACCGCGATATCATCGGCGAGGAGCAGGAGGCCGAGCATTGAGCGCAATGACCATCGGGCTCTTGTCCTTTCCGGCGCTGCTGGGCCTGATCTTCCTGCGGGTGCCCATCGGGCTGGCGATGTTCCTGACCGGGTTGGGGGGCCTGGTAGTGGTCACCGGCAGCATGCGCGTTCCCCTGTCGCGATTGGAGACCGAGGTCTTTACCACTTTCGCCAGCTATTCGCTGAGCATCGTGCCGATGTTCCTGCTGATGGGCTATTTCGCCACGCTGGGCGGCATGTCGCAGGCGCTGTTCCGCGCGGC
>PWWF01000181.1 GCA_003561595.1 Paracoccaceae bacterium
AGAACATCTGATCCGTTTCCAAGGCTGCGCCATGTCTGCGACTGCTTATGCCGAACTCTGCGTGACCTCGAATTTCACCTTTCTGCACGGGGCCTCGCACCCCGAGGAACTGGTTGCGCGCGCCGCTGAACTGGGGCTGCGGGCCATTGCCATCACGGATCGCAATTCGCTGGCCGGGGTGGTGCGCGCGCATGTGGCGCTGCGCGAGATGGCGCGCACGCGCAGCGAGGCGCTGGCCATCCGCTCGCAGCGCCAGACTGATGCCTCCAGCCGTCAGAGCGATCCGGGCGCGGGGCTGGCGGTGCCGGACGGGCCGTTGCCCCGGCTGATCGTGGGCGCGCGGCTGGTGCTGAGCGACAGCGCGGTGGAGTGGCTGGCGCTGCCGCTGGACCGGGCGGGCTATGCCGGGTTGTCGCAACTGCTCAGCCGGGGCAAGCGCCGCGCGCCCAAGGGGGCCTGCCATCTGTCTCAGGCCGATCTGCTGGCGGGGGGCGCGGGGCTTGCCCTGATCGCCCTGCCGCCCGCCCATCGTGACCCGCAGACCGAGGCGCATATCCGCGCCATCGCGCAGGCCTGGCCCGGCAATACCTATCTGGGCGCGGTGCCGGGCTATGACGGGCGCGACCCGGTGCGTCTGGCCGTGCGGGCGCGGCAGGCCAGCCGCCTGTCCCTGCCGATGGTGGCGCTGGGTGATGTGCTGATGCATGAGGCCCGCAGGCGCAAGCTGGCCGATCTGCTGACCTGTCTGCGCAAGGGGATCTCCATTGACGCGCTGGGGGCAGAAGCGCTGCCCAATGCCGAGCGCCGCCTGAAATCCGCGCGCGAGATGGCGCGGGTCTTTGCGCTTTACCCGGCCGCGCTGCGCCGCACGCTGGAGATTGCCGATCGCTGCGCCTTTGGCCTGGATGAGCTGTCCTATGAATACCCCGATGAGGTCACGAATGGCGAGGCCGCGCAGACACGGCTGGAGCGGCTGGTCGGGCAGGGGCTGTGGCGGCGCTTTCCGGCAGGCCCGCCGCCCGACACCATGGCGCGGGTCGAGAAGGAATTGCGCATCATCGGCAATCTGGGCTTTGCGGCCTATTTCCTGACCGTGCATGACATTGTGGATTTCGCGCGCAGCCGGGGGATCCTGTGTCAGGGGCGCGGATCGGCGGCCAATTCGGTGATCTGCTATGCGCTGGGCATCACCGAGGTCCCGCCCGACACGATCTCGATGGTGTTCGAGCGCTTCATGTCCGAGGCGCGGGGCGAGCCGCCCGATATCGACGTGGATTTCGAGCATGAGCGGCGCGAGGAGGTCATCCAGTGGATCTATGATCGCTACGGGCGCGACCGCGCCGGGCTGACGGCGACGGTCATCCATTTCCGCTCGCGTGCGGCGGTGCGCGAGGTGGGCAAGGTGATGGGGCTGTCGGCGGATGTGGTTTCGGCCCTGGCGGGGTCGTCCATGGGCTGGCGGTCCGGCCCGCCCGCGCCCGAACGGCTGCGCGAACTGGGGCTCGACCCGGAAGAGCCGCGTCTGGCACAGACCATCGCGCTGGTGGCCGAGATCATCGGTTTTCCGCGTCATCTGAGCCAGCATGTGGGCGGGTTTGTCATCACAAAGGGGCGGCTGGATGCGCTTTGCCCGATCGAGAATGCCGCGATGGAGGGGCGCACGGTCATCGAATGGGACAAGGATGACATCAACGCGCTGGGCATCCTGAAGGTCGATGTGCTGTCCCTTGGCATGCTGACCTGCATCCGCAAATGTTTCGATCTGATCGCGCAGCATGGCGGGCCGCGCTACAGCCTTGAAAACCTGCCGCGCGAAGATGTGGCGACCTATGACATGCTGTGCCGTGCCGATGCGATCGGTGTCTTTCAGGTGGAGAGCCGCGCGCAGATGAATTTCCTGCCCCGGATGCGGCCCCGCTGCCTGTATGATCTGGTGATCGAGGTCGCCATCGTGCGCCCCGGCCCGATTCAGGGTGGCATGGTGCATCCCTATATCCGCCGCCGGCAGGGGAAAGAGCCCGTGCATCTGCCCAGCCCGGAACTGCGCGATGTGCTGGAACGCACGCTGGGCGTGCCGCTGTTTCAGGAACAGGCGATGCAGATTGCCGTGGTCGCGGCGGGTTTTACGCCGGAAGAGGCCGACCGCCTGCGCCGCTCGCTTTCGACCTTCAAGCGGATGGGCACGATCGGCAGCTTTCGCGACCGGTTTCTGGCGGGCATGGCGGACCGTGGGTATGACGCCGATTTCGCGCAGGCGTGCTTTGCCCAGATCGAGGGGTTTGGCGAATACGGGTTCCCCGAAAGCCACGCGGCCAGTTTCGCGCTTCTGGTCTATGCCTCGGCCTGGGCGAAATGCCATCACCCGGCGGCCTTTGCCTGCGCGCTGTTGAATTCCCAGCCGATGGGGTTCTACGCGCCCGCCCAGATTGTACGCGATGCGCGCGAGCACGGGGTCGAGGTGCGGCCCGTTTCGGTGAACGAGTCCGCCTGGGATTGCACGCTGGAACGCCGCGCCGACGGGGCGCTGGCGCTGCGCCTGGGAATGCGACAGGTGCGCGGCATGGCCGAGGAAGATGCCGACTGGATCGTGGCTGCGCGGGGTAATGGCTATCCCGATGTCGAAAGCCTGTGGCGGCGCGCGGGCGTGCCGCAGGCCGCGCTGACCCGGCTGGCCGAAGCCGATGCGCTGGCCTGCCTGGGCCTGACCCGGCGCGCGGCGCTCTGGGCGGTGCGGGCGCTGCGCGCGCCCAAACCGCTGCCGCTGTTCAGCGCAGGGATCGATGATGAAGGGATCCGCGAGGCCCCCGTCACCCTGCCGCCCCTGTCACTGGGTGAGGCCGTGGTCGAGGATTATCTGGCGCTGCGCCTGTCATTGCGCGCACATCCGATGGAACTGCTGCGCCCGCATCTGCCGGGTCTGACCCCGCATGGCGGGCTCATGCAGGCCACGGGCCGGGTCGAGGTCTGCGGGCTGGTGATCACGCGACAGCGGCCGGGAACGGCCTCGGGCGTTATTTTCCTGACGCTCGAGGATGAGACGGGGGTCAGCAATATCGTGGTCTGGCCCAAGGTCTATGAACGCTACCGCCGCATCGTGATCGGCGGGCGGCTGTTGCGGGTGCGGGGGCGCGTGCAGCGTGAAGGGGCGGTGATCCATGTGATCGCCGAGACAGTCATGGACCTGTCGGACCGGCTGGGCGCGATGGGGCGCGGGGTGATCGACCCCACGGCCGGGCGCGGTGATGAGGCCCGCCGCCCCATTGTGACCCGCGGCCCGACCCGCCAACCGCGATCCGTGCGCCACCCGCGCGAACAGGCGAAAGTGCTGTTTCCCAGCCGCGACTTTCACTGAGCGACGCGCCCTGCCGCCCGCCCCCGCGCCCGGACCCGCCCACCCACCCCCGTTCCGGCTGCGCAGCTCCCGGTCGCGGGGGCGGGCGGCTCTCGCATGCCGCGGTGCATATGTCCCGCCCCCGCGCCCCGCAGGGGCAGCGCCTGCGAGCGGGGCAGGGGCGGGTGGGTGGGTGCCCCCGAGCAGGCGCTTATCAGAGCGCGTCTCAGGCGATATCAAGCTCCAGCGCGTCGTCCCTGAAACGCCCTGCGATCAGGAAACCGGGCCGGGCCACTTCGGGAAAATCCTCTGCCCAGTCGCGGAAACGGTCATTGCTGACAACACGCGCCCGGTAATCCCGCGCTGCGCGCAGAAGCAGACCATCGGCCACCTCGCCGCGATTCACCACAATCACGCGCTGTGGCGGCAGATCAAGGCGCCGAGCCAGCGCGGCATGGCCCAGATAGCGCCCTTCCAGCTTGTAGCCCGCATTGGCATCGAACACGACACCGGGGGTCAGCCCCTGCGCGGCCACCTGCGCGATCACGGCGCGCAACGTGGCGATATCGGGCGTGCCACCCCGCCAATACATGATGTTGGATCCGTCCAGCAGCACGACATCGCGGGCCCTTGCGCGTCTGTGCCGTCCTGCGCGCAGCAGAAGCGCCAGCGCGGCCAGGCCACAGATCGCCACGAGAAACAGCCATTCCGGCGCGGTTGCGCCCATCACGCCCGCATGCATTGCCCACAAGGTTTCCTGAATGTCGATCCCCTGCATACCGCCCTCA
>PWWF01000213.1 GCA_003561595.1 Paracoccaceae bacterium
CAGGTGGCGAATTCGCGGCTCCAGTCAATCGACAGGCCCAGGGGCTTCATCTGGTCGCGCATGTCCGCGATATTGGCATAGGTCCAGTCCTTGGGGTGCCCGCCCGAGGCCATGGCCGCATTCTCGGCGGGCATGCCAAACGCATCCCAGCCCATCGGGTGCAGCACCGAAAACCCTTGCGCCAGCTTGTAGCGTGCCACGACATCGCCCATCGTGTAGTTGCGCACATGCCCCATATGGATGCGCCCTGACGGGTAGGGAAACATCTCCAGCACATAATATTTCTGGCGCGCGGGGTCGCGTTCGGCGCGGAACACATCTGCTGCGTCCCATTCCGCCTGCCATGTCTTCTCAAGGGCTTGCGGCTGATAACGCGCGTCCTGCTGGCTGGCCATTGTCTTCCCTCAGATCACCAAAACGCCGGGCACATCCGGCCCGGCATCCTTAGCGCCCGACAGGGGCAAGGTCCAGTCAGTGCGCGCGTGAGGTCACAGCCCGCGGTCGCGCACCCGCAACTGGCGTGCGCGGGTCAGGATCGCATCCTCGACCGCGCGAATGGTTTCGCGACTGGCCGGGCCACCCTGCGTCATCAGCGCGACATTCAGCGACCGCGCGTCAAGGGCAGGATCATTGACCAGAATCGCCGCGCGATAGGCCCGCCCGCCCCCGGGCGGCGTGCCAAATCCCGTGACGATCACCCCCGAGAACGGATCGACCGTCTGGACCGGCAGAAAATCCAGCGTTTCCAGCGCCGCATTCCAGATATAGCGGTTCACCTCGACCGCGGTGCTGGGCGAACGGCCATCACCAAACAGGTCCCAGACGGTGGAGCGGCGGGTACTGTCACGCTCATGGATCGCAGGCTGGTCGGCGCTGGAACGGTCCCCGCCTCCGAACATGTTTCCCAGGCCACCGCCGCAACCGGACAGAAGCAGGATCAGACCGCCGATCAACGCCGTTCGCATGGTGCCAGCCAAAGCCATATCATCATTCCCCAGACAAGACGCTCAATCTCTAACTTGTTCGCCCTTGTGGAACAAGAGGGGCGCGTGCGAGCATTTTCGCGCGGCCATCGGGCCTGCACAGGCGGGCAGATCGGCCCGCCCCGGCAAAGGCGTGGCAATTCTGCACCATGTTGGCCCGGTTGCATTCGGTCAGATTCGCTTTGGCTTGAAAAACCCCGGCGAAAGGATGAAACAGGCTCAGACCTCGCCGCTGTGGTGGGTCGAGGAACTCCTTAGATAACGAGGGAAAAATGAAAAAGCTTCTTCTTGCTTCGACCGCTCTGGTCATGTCGGCAGGTGTTGCAGCGGCAGACGTTTCGCTGTCGGGCGACGGCTGGATGGGTGTACAGCGTGACGCCGGCAACAACTTCAACCTGATCAGCCGCGCTCGCGTGACCTTCACCCTGTCGGGCGAAACCGACACCGGTCTGGGCTTCGGCGGTTCGTTCCGTGCCGACAATGCTGGCGGCCCCGGTGGTGCAGTTAATGGCGGCGCTGGTTCGGTCTTCATCGAAGGTGAGTTTGGCCGTCTGTCGATGGGCGATGTTGACTCGGCTCTGCAAGACCAGATGTTCAACACCCCGCATATCGGTGTACTGGAGAACAACCAAGATTCTCGGATCACTGCTCTGGGCAGCGGTCCGAACCCCTCTGCACTGTACTCCTACAGCCTTGACGGGTTTGGTGTCGCTCTGAGCGTTGGTCAAACGAACACCAACAATCAGCAGGCATCCATCGGTGCCAGCTACTCGTTTGACGGGTTTGGCATTGCAGTCGGCTATGAGTATCAAGACAACGACGATGACCACCTTCTGGTCAGTGGTCAAGCCACGTTCGAAGGCATCACCGCAACCGGTTTCTATGGCCGCCTGAGCGGTAACGATCAGTTCGGTCTGGCTGTCGCAACCAGCTTTGACGAGATCGGTGTCCAGGCACGTGCAAAGCGTGACTTCGCTGGCAACGACCATCTGGGCCTCGGCGTGACCTACGACCTGGGTGGCGACGCCACCATGGGTGCAAGCGCCAACCGCGTGACCGGTCTGGGCACGACGGCAGACGCTGGTATCAGCTTCTCCTTCTGATCCATCCCGGATCGGAGTGTGAAAGAGCGGGCTTTTGCCCGCTCTTTTGCTTTTCTGCGGCCCATCTCTTTGCGAAACCTGTGTTTTCCCCTATATTGACTGGGCAGAGAAAAACAAAATACAGGCAAACCATGTCGGCACGTTTCTCCTTGGCACTGATCCTCTGCGCAGGGCTCTTGCAGGGCTGCGCGACTGTTTCCGCCGCGCTGGATGGCGTGGGCGGCGTATTCATGGGCGCAAGCGATGATGTCCGCAGCATGAGCCCGCGGTGATGCTGCACCTCGCGATCATATCCCTTTTGCTGGCAACACCCGCCCTTGCCGAACCTGAAATCGGCCCCCGGCTAAGCGGCGACGCCCGGATGGGGCTGGTCTGGTCCGACCGACCCGATTGGGCCGGGCAGCGCGAAACCGGGTTGCGGATGACCAACCGCGCGCGTCTGCGGTTCGAATTCACGGGCGAGACTGATGGCGGTCTGCGCTTCGGGGCCGAGGTCGAATTGGACACGGATCGCGACCGCCCCCGCCCGCGGGCCTTGACCATCGGCGAATGAGCATGGAACCATGTCCCTGACCGATATCCAGAGCCGGATCGCGCAAGCCGCGCGCGTAGCAGGACGGGATGCAGACAGCATCCGCCTGATCGCTGTGTCCAAGGAACAGCCCGAAACCCGATTCCTGCCCGTGCTGGAACAGGGCCACCGCCTGTTCGGCGAAAACCGGGTGCAAGAGGCAGCCGCGAAATGGCCCGCCTGGCGCGAGGAATTCGACGATATCGAATTGCACCTGCTGGGGCCGCTGCAAACCAACAAGGCGCGTCAGGTGATGGGCCTGTTTCAGGCCATCCATTCGCTCGACCGCCCCAAACTCGCGCGCACGCTTGCCCGGCTGGCGCAGGAAATGGGCCATTGCCCGCAGCTTTTCGTTCAGGTGAATACAGGGGCAGAGCCGCAAAAGGCCGGCATCATGCCCGATGACGCCGATGCCTTCATCGCGGATGCCCGCGTGATGGATCTGCCGGTGACCGGGCTGATGTGCATCCCCCCGGTTGATGAGGACCCGGCCGCGCATTTCATGATGCTCGCGCAGATCGCCGAACGCAACGGGCTGCAGGGCCTGTCCATGGGCATGAGCGCCGATTTCACGACCGCCATCGCCTGCGGCGCGACCCATGTGCGCGTGGGCTCGGCCATTTTCGGCGCGCGCGATTAACCCGCCAGCGCAGGGGGCACGATCAGCCGTGTCTCATATCTGATGCGCGGCGCGATCCAGCGCAGATCCGCGGGTCGCAACCCGATACAGCCCGCCGTGGGGCTGCCCGGTGCCCGCCAGCGGTGAATGAAGATCGCAGAGCCTGCGCCCGCCTTGCTATAAGGCCAGTTCCAGTCGGTCAGGATGACCAGATCATATAACGGATCGGCCCGGCGCAGCCGCTCATGACCAAAAGGATGGGGCGCGCGCACCATCAGGTTGTAATCCGGATCGGCCGGGTCATCCGACCACAGGTCGCGCGGGTGGATCGGCACAGCCCAATCCGTCGGGCGCGCCATGCGGTCGGGCCGATACAGCATCCCCACCAGCCGATGCACACCTGTGGGCGTCGCACCATCCCCCTCGCGCTTGTCGCGGCGCACGCCCCCGCGCCCGATGGTGCAAGAGAACTTGTGCCCCATGAACCGCAGCCCTGTCCGCGTCAGCACCATATCCAGCCGCGTCATGTGCCACCTGCGCAATCGGTGCCGCCGCGCTGCATGATGTGGAACCAGTTGCGGGCGTCGTGCTCGTTCGACTCCCAGATGTCCGGGGGCAGGCGGTCGCGAAGGGAGAAGGCGAGACGGGTGCGGAAGTAGGCGGCGAAATGGTAGAGGCCGCGGTCGTCCTTGCCCCGGTCCACCTCCATGAGATCGCGGTAGGCGGCCAGGGACCGGGCGTCGGCGGGGTCGTGGCTGAGCCGGGCCAGGATGGGCGGCATGGCATATTTGTGGGGGTCGCCGAGGTTGATCCGCGCCGCCCACTCGGTGA
>PWWF01000127.1 GCA_003561595.1 Paracoccaceae bacterium
ATGCGCGCGGGTGCGCGGCGGCGGAACTTGGAATGATCGGCCACCAGAACGCTGCGGCGCGCCTGTTTCAGGATGGCCTGGCTGACGCCGACCTCCTGAATATCGAAATCCAGCATGTCGCCATCGCCATCCAGCGCCGAACAGGAAATGACGGCCAGATCGAACTTGAACTGCCCGATGGCCTGCGTCGCGACAGAGCCGACCAGCCCGCCATCGGCGCGGCGCAACAACCCGCCAACCACGATGATCTCGCAATCGGGGTTGTCCACCAGGATATTGGCGACATTGAGGTTATTGGTCAGCACCATGATATCGCGATGGCCCAGCAGCGCGCGGGCGACAGCCTCGGTCGTGGTGCCGATATTGAGGAAGAGCGAACAGCCATTGGGAATATCACGCGCGGCGGCCTGCGCGATGGCGGCCTTGCTCTCATCATTCAGATCGCGCCGGTCCGCATAGCCGATATTGGCCACGGTCGAGGGCAGGATGGCACCGCCATGCACACGCTGCAGCTTGCCCTGATCGGCCAGTTCGGTCAGATCGCGGCGGATGGTCTGCACAGTGACATCGAACTGTTCTGCCAGCCTCTCGACCGACACGCGCCCGTCACGACGCGCAATGATCTGAATGTCCTGCAACCGCTGCGACTGGGACATCTGCGACTTTCGAGCGGTGGGGCCGATATGTCTGTCCATACGCTCCCTCTCTGCGATCCGGTCGCCTCCTGCGTCGAAACGGGCTTTCCGTATCCTGTGTCAGGTCAATGACGACAACACCGATCCCACATCTGGTGCGGGTCATATTGCCAACGCCTGCTTGCAGAACGCAATCCGAAACCACCGTCGCCAGTTGGCAACGACATGCTCGACCCACGTATCACACTTTCAGGGGAAAAGTGGCAGCCCGTAGGGATGCCATTGTCGTGTGGCACAGAGCAGCAAACATATGCAACACCTAAGTTATTATCATTTAATATCATCATTTTGTATCTATGTCTTGTTGCACCGTGTTGCATCTCGGTGTATCCAACTGCAGATCTTATGGTGGGAGGTATGGCGGGATGCCAAAGGTGGCCGCTGAATTGAGCGCCCTGCAAGTCAGGCGACTCTCGAAACCTGGACTACATGCCGTTGGGGGCGTGCCCGGTTTGTATCTGTCTGTGAGTGAGAACCAAGGGCGAAGCTGGATTCTACGGGTAAAGATCGACGCCAAGCGTCGCGAGATCGGACTTGGCTCGTTTCCGAGTGTATCGCTCGCAGACGCCCGGGACAAAGCACGAGCGATGCGGGCGGATATCGACAAGGGCATCGATCCGGTCGTCGAACGCCGAGAAGCCCGTGCACAGCGAGCCATGGAGCAACGCCCGAAAATGACCTTTGTGGATGCGGTGCATGAGTGCTTCCGGACAAAGAAGAAGCCCGAATTCCGAAGCGAGAAACACGCCCAACTCTGGCTTTCATCGATCACCCAACATGTGATCCCGAGAATAGGTGCTCGGGCGGTCAGCGAACTCACAGTAAACGACGTGTTGTCCGTGCTCCAGCCGATCTGGTTGACCAAGACACCGACGGCAAAAAAGCTCCGACAGCGGATCGAGGAGGTATTCAACTGGGCAGCGGCCAACGGACATTTCGAGGGTGCCAACCCAGCACGATGGGCGGGCAACCTGAAGGAGATGCTCCCCGCGCCCAGTCGCGTGAGCAAGTCCGTCGGTCACCCAGCCGTTGCCTTGGACGACGCATCAACCTGGTTCGGTTTTGTGAAAGCCCGCGCGGGAAACGGCGTGCGAGCACTGGAGTTTCTTGCCATGACTGCGGCGCGATCCGGTGAAGTGCGCGGCGCGGTCTGGAAAGAGTTTGACTTGAATGCCAAGCTCTGGACGATCCCTGCCGCGCGAATGAAAGCTGATCGAGCGCATCGTGTCCCGCTCACTGATGGCTGTGTCGCCCTGATACGCGCGCTGCCAAAGCTGAAGGGTTCGGATTTTGTGTTCTCAGCCCCTCGTGGGGGACAACTGTCAGACATGACGCTGTCGGCAGCGATGAAACGGATACACGAAGCCGATGTGGCGGCCAATCGCCCAGGCTTTACAGATCGGGTATCTGGTAAACCCGCAGTTCCTCACGGTCTTCGATCCACGTTCCGAGACTGGGCTGCCGAGCGAACGAGTTACCCACGCGAAATGGCCGAGATCCAGCTCGCACATACTGTGGGAACCGAAGTGGAACGAGCATACCGGCGCGGTGACATGCTGGAGAAGCGACGCGAGATGATGCGTGAATGGGAGCGCTTTCTCGGAGTATGAACCTATACCTCCGAAACACCTTCTCAAAGCGCACTGGAAATCGTATCTTGCCCGTCACGCCATCAACACCTTTCGCCCGAATCCTCGATACAGGGAGTGTTTCCATTCTTCTGCGCAGTGCTCCGTGGCCGGCGCAATCGTTGAAGTGACATGAACGCTGAGGGCGCGCGACCTTCACTGGCGCGCCGCCCACATCGCGCTCACGATTCCTCCGACACGGTCATTAGCAACCGAACTAGCTGCGTGTTGATGAAGTAGTTGTGCTTTCCAGCCTTGTGCTTATCGACGAAATCATTCTCGTCCAAAATGTCCAGATAACGCGCAGCCGTCTGACGAGTCACATCGAGTTCGTTCTGGACATATTCGATGCGGGTATAGGGGTGTCGGAACAGGTTGTTCAGCAGCTCCTGACTATAGAGCTTCGGCAGTTCCTTCCGCATCCGGTGCTTCGCCGTCCTCATCTGCTCGCCGATGCCCTGAACCAATCGTAACGTGGTGACGGCGGTATCGGCGACGCCATCGAGCATGTAGATGACCCAGTCTTCCCATCGGCCGTCGTCTCGCACTACCTGAAGGAGCCGATAGTATTCGCTCTTGTTTCGGGTGATGTGGCGCGAGAGGTAGAGGATCGGGATGTCCAACAGCCCCGTCCGCGTCAGGTAGAGCACATTCAGGATGCGCCCGATCCGGCCGTTACCGTCGGGGAAAGGGTGGATACTCTCGAATTGATGGTGGATCAGCGCCATTTTGATCAACGGATCGAGGTCAGATGCCTCATCTTCGTTCACGAATCTCTCCAGCGCGGTCATGAGCCCAACGATCTGGCGCGCATCCTGCGGTGGCACGAAGACGACTTCTCCACTGCGTTCGTTCTTGAGCGCGGTTCCGGGTGTAGTGCGAAACCCGTCATCGCGATCCTTGAGCAGGCGGAACATGTCGATGAGCGTCGAGTTTGGAATGAGCCCTTGGGTTTCTAGCAGCCTGCGATGCCCGAGGCGAAGCGCGTCGCGATAGCGGGCGACCTCCTTGGCGGCAGGTGACTGCGGCTCGTCGGGGAACACATCGGCTTGGAACAGCTCATCCTGCGTGGTAACGATGTTCTCGACCTCTGACGAGGCCTTCGCTTCCTGAAGCGCAAGTGTGTCGATCAGGATGCCTTGGTTTGGGATCGTCCGCGCTTGTCCCTTAAGATCAGCAAGCGCCCGCGACGCACGGTTGAGCGCCTTCAGCACTGGCACGGTCTCCAGATCGACCGGCGGCGGGAGGGTAGGCAGCGCGTAACTTGGGTTTAACATGGGACGTCAGTCATGTTCAAGAAATCGGGTTTCCTTAACATGACACAGATGACATGTTCGCGAAAGCCTCAGTTCGCTTACATGAGCCATCTCTGACGCCGAACGCAGCACAGGACATCGCGGTCAGAAGCTGCTCATTGGCAAAGTCCTTGGCCGGCAGTTTTTGGCCCGCAACAAGCGGACCAGATGCGTGATCGCTCGTCGACAATCCATGGACTGCGCATGAGGGCTATCGAGCCGCTCCGCATCTGAAACACACCTGTCTGCATGGGACTTCGCTACGTCTGTGTTGCGTTCAGCAGTCCCTGCTAAGCCATTGCTATAACAAAATTATCAGCAAATCACGCAAGGACGCAGACATGGCACATCCACATAAAGACAGCCGGCTCGCGAAGTTCATCGCCAAGCGGATCGACGACCTCAAGGGCGTCAAGACACAGAGCGAAATCGCCACGCAGGCTGGATTCACCAACGCGAACTTTCTGTCGATGCTTA
>PWWF01000075.1 GCA_003561595.1 Paracoccaceae bacterium
GCTGCCCGAGACTACGCGCGACGCGTTGCATGTCTGGCTGCCGATGCCGACGGCACGCGCGCGCGAGATCGTGCTGGCCGCGGCGCGGCTGAACATCACCCTGGCCCCGCCTGACGCCTTCATGGTGGACCCCGGCGCCGAGGCGTCCGGTTTGCGGCTGTGCCTTGGCAATGCGCTCATGCCGGATCTGCGCGCCGCGCTGGAGAGCATCGCAACGCTGTTGCGCGGTGGCCAGAACGCGGCGCTGGTCTGAGCCGGCCCGAAGGCTTGCCGAACACCAGCGATTTGCCGACTGTGACATCGCAGCATTGCATCCACTGTCTGACGTCAGACAGTGGCAGATGATGCACCAGCATCCTTGCATGCAGGCATTCCCCAGGCCCGACCGGACAGGCCCACCCCGGTGTCAGCTCGGCCATGGGCAGCTTTCGGGGCGGGACATGCGGTCGATCCTCTGTAATCTCGCAGAAGCGGATCAGACCCCTGCTACCGGTTCATTGCACGGCTGAGGATGATGACAGGCAGGATGCCCACGGCAACGATCAGCAGCGCCGAGGTGGAGGCTTCTTCCAGCCGCCCGTCCTGCGCCAGCCGGAATGTGCGGATCGCCAGTGTGTCGAAATTGAACGGCCGCAGGATGATGGTTGCGGGCAGTTCCTTCATGACATCGGCAAAAACGAAGATCGCCGCGGCCAGCACACCCCGTCGCAGCAGCGGCACATGCACCCGCATCAGCACACCCGACGGGCCTTCGCCCAGATTGCGCGCGGCATCGTCCATGCTCGGCGGGATGCGCTGAAAAGCCGTATCAACGGTTTTCAGGGCCACGGCCAGATAGCGGACCACATAGGCAAAAAGCAGCGCGACAATCGTGCCGCTGAGCAAAAGTCCGGTCGAGATGCCGAAATTCGCGCGCATGAAACTGTCAACCGTGTTGTCAAAATAGCCCAGCGGGACCAGCACGCCCACAGCGATCACGGCACCGGGCATGGCATAGCCCATCGAGGCCGCCTGCATAGCGCTGCTGATCGCCATGCCGCCCTGCTGGCGGCGCGCATAGCTGAGGAATATGGCAAGGCAGATCAGGATCAGCGCCGCCATCCCGGCCAGGGTGACAGAGTTGCGGATGAAGGCAAAGAAGCGCGGCCCCCAGAACGGGTCACCCGCGATGATCGACAGGCGCAGCAATTCGCCTGCGGGCAGAAGAAAGCCCAGCAGGACCGGCACCGCGCAGATCACGGCCGCCAGCACTGCCTGTCCGCGCGCGAGCGGCATGCGCTTGAGCGCGCGCGACCGCCCGCCGCGATTGGTGTCAAAGCGCCTGTTTCCGCGGATCACGCGCTCGATCAGAAACGCCGTCGCCACAAAACAGACCAGCAGCGCAGCAAGCTGCGAGGCTGCGACTGGCGAGCCGCGCCCGAACCAGGTGCGGAAAATCCCCGTGGTCATGGTCTGCACGCCCAGATGCACCATCGCGCCATATTCGGCCAGCGTCTCCATCGCGACGAAAGCCGCGCCTGCGGCAATCGCGGGCCAGGCCATGGGCAGCGCGACAGACCGGAACGCGCGCGCGCGGCTGTGGCCGAGCGCGCGAGCGGAATCCATCATGTCCTGCGACTGGCCAAGGAAGGCCGCGCGCGAGAGCAGATAGACGTAAGGGTAAAGCACCAGCGCCATCAGCATGATGGCGCCCGGCAGCGAGGCCATCTGCGGGAACCAGTAATCGCCGCGCCCCCAGCCGAACATCTCGCGCAGCCATGTCTGGACCGGTCCCCAATAGCTGAGCCGGTCGAAATAGACATAGGCGATCACATAGGCGGGCATCGCCATGGGCAACATCAGTGCCCATTCAAAAACGCGCCGGCCCGGAAAATCATAGGCTGCAACCAGCCATCCCGTCGTCACCCCGATGATCGAGGCGATGGTCAGCACACCCGCCACCATTATCAATGAATTCTGGACATAAAGCGGCAGCACAGTCTCTGCGATCTGCGCCCAGATCCCGTCCGAGGACACGAAGACCCGGCTGAGCACTGTCATGATCGGCAACAGGATCACAGCAATGATCAGGATCGCAACACTGGTCCACGGCGATGGGCGCCACCTTGCAGGGCTGGTGGATGCCGGATTGACCGGGCGCGGCTGTGGGTCTGATGTGGTGGTCATGATCTGCTTTCGAAAACCTTCAGTTTTTTCCTCTACGAATTGTTGAGCGTTCTTGTCAACCATTTGGAAATGCGTTACCCCCCCTGACAGGCAGGTATCCCCCTGCCCTGACAGCCAACCCAGCGGGCGTGCTGCGCCCCAGGCAGGCAAGACACACTGAAAAAGGAGTCTTCCCATGTTTCGAGTCGCAGCAGTCTCGACCCTGGCGCTGAGCATCGCGCTTCCTGCTTTCGCCGAAGAGGTCAACCTGTTCTCGTCGCGCCACTATGACACCGACTATGCCATCTTCGAGGCGTTCACCGAGGCGACCGGGATCACCGTGAACCTGATCGAAGCCTCTGGCGACGAACTGGTCGCCCGGATCGAGGCAGAGGGCGTGAACAGCCCCGCCGATGTGTTCTGGACTGTCGATGCAGGCCGTCTGCATATGGCGGTCGCGCGTGATCTGTTCCAGCCTGTGCAAAGCGCCGTGCTGGAAGAGCGGGTGCCCGCAGACATGCGCCACCCTGATGGTCTGTTCTTCGGCGTGACCACGCGCGCCCGCGTGATCTACTACAATGTCGAAAACGGACGCCCGGAAAACGTGAACACTTACGAAGATCTGGCTGACCCTGATCTGGGCCTGACCGTGTGCCTGCGCACCTCCTCGAATATCTACAACCTGTCGCTGATGGCCGAGATGATCAAGGTGCATGGCGAAGAGGGGGCCGAGGAATGGGCGCGCGGCTTCCTTGACAATCTGGCACGTCGGCCGCAGGGCGGGGATACGGACCAGATCCGCGGCGTTGCGGCTGGTGAATGCGATCTGGCCGTGGCCAACAGCTACTATTGGGGCCGGTTGCAGACCTCGCAGAACCCGGCTGACCGCGAAGCGGCTGCGCGCGTGCTGCCCATCTTCCCCAATCAGGATGATCGTGGCACACATGTGAACATCTCTGGCATGGGCGTTCTGGCAAATGCGCCGAACCCAGAGAATGCTGTGGCGCTGATTGAATTCATGACCTCGCCCACGGTTCAGTCGATCCTGGCCGATCAGAACAATGAATGGCCCGTTGTAGAAGACGTGACCGTCACCGGTCCGATGCGCGACTGGGCCGATTTCACCCGCAGCGACACCAACAAGGCTGTCTACGGGTCGAACCAGGCCGCAGCGATCAGCGTCTGGGACCGGGTCGGCTTCCCCTGATCGCAGCTTCGATGAATTGAGCAGTCAGAGGCCAGCGCTGCGGTGCTGGCCTTTCAGCCACAAACGCGCGGTGCCGGGCAGGTTCAGCCTGAGCGATAGCCCCCTGGCACGTGCGATCCTGTGCAAGCGCGCGTTTCGGCATCGGGGCGGATGCGCCGATGTGAACCTGCGACTGTGTTGCACCAATTGAGCAATATTCCCCGCATGCGTCAGATTGACAAAACCGAGTGTTTCTGTCAGTTACTATTCAATGCCTAGCCAGAACGTCACGTCAGCCCGGCGCATCCAGTACCAGCTCAAGGAGCGCGCCAGATGTGCAAGCCCTCTATTCCTGGGATCCGACCGGCACCTTGCCAGGGTGGGACATATGCGTGAAGACCCCCGACGCCTTAGACCCCTTGAGCAATGCAAGGCGCATGCCGCCCACAGCATTCCGATGCACCGCGCGCGAAGCCTGACACAGGACGGCACGACAGCCCATATCGATCTGGACGGCCAGATCTACACACTGCGCATCACCCGCGCCGGAAAGCTGATCCTCACCAAATAACCCAGCCGCCCGCGCATATGCAGGCAAGTCAGGTCAGACCATGAGCAACATCCCCTCTCCCTGCATCGATGTGTGCAAGTTCAAGCGCGAAGGCCATTGCATTGGCTGTTCGATGACCAAGGCGCAGAAATCCATGTTCAAGAAGCTGAAAAAAGAAGAACACCAGCATGCCTTTCTGGACATGCTGGTGCA
>PWWF01000306.1 GCA_003561595.1 Paracoccaceae bacterium
AGCCATCCTGCAGGCGTGAGACCTGCACGATCAGGTTCACAGCAGAGCCGATCTGGCTGCGCACGGCGCGCAGCGGCATATCGATCCCGGCCATTGCGACCATGTTTTCCAGACGGCTGATCCCGTCGCGCGCAGAGTTGGCGTGGATCGTGGTCATCGACCCGTCATGGCCGGTATTCATGGCCTGCAGCATGTCGATCACTTCCTCGCCCCGCGTTTCCCCCACGATGATGCGGTCAGGCCGCATCCGCAGGGCGTTGCGCAGACAGTCGCGCTGGGTGACAGCGCCCTTGCCTTCCATATTGGCGGGGCGGCTTTCCATCCGGCCGACATGGACCTGCTGCAATTGCAGTTCTGCCGTATCCTCGATGGTCAGCACGCGTTCGTCATTGCCGATAAAGCTGGACAGGGCGTTCAGCGTCGTCGTCTTGCCCGAGCCGGTCCCGCCCGAGACGATGACATTCAGCCGCGTCGCAACCGCCGCTTCCAGATAGAGCGCCATTTCCGGAGAGAAGGCGCCGAAGCGGACCAGATCATCAACGCTCAGCTTTTCCTTCTTGAATTTCCGGATCGAGACGAGCGAGCCATCGACCGCCACAGGCGGCACCATCGCGTTGAAGCGCGACCCGTCGGACAGGCGCGCGTCCACATAGGGGTTGGATTCGTCCACCCGGCGGCCGACTGCCGACACGATCTTGTCGATGATCCGCAGCAGGTGGCGTTCGTCGCGAAAGGTCACATCCGACAACTGCAGCTTGCCCGCACGCTCGATAAAGACCTGTTTGGGGCCGTTCACCAGAATATCGTTGACCGAGTCGTCCTGCAGCAGCGGCTCCAGCGGGCCAAGGCCCATGACCTCGAAATACATTTCCTTGTTCAGCGTGGCGCGTTCTTCGCTGTTGAGGACGACATCCATTTCCGACAGAGCTTCGGCCACGATGGTGTTGATTTCCGAACGCAGCTCGGCCTCGCTGGCAGTTTCCAGCGCCGAGAGGTTCAGGTTTTCCAGCAGACGCTTGTGCAGGTCGGATTTCAGCGCGTTCATCCGCTGCTTGCGCTGTTCATTGCGGTCGGGCGCGGCGGCGCGCGCTGCGATGGGCTTGGCCTGCGTGGCCGTGCGCCTGGGCGCGGCCTGTTGCTGGGGGGCAGCGGCGGGCGCGGGTTTGCGCGGCTCTTCCCGCTCGGGGATGGCCTTGACCGACTTGACGGGCTGCGCCTGGGTGTTCTTGCGATAGCGATTAAACATGTGTGACCCTTTTACTCGGCGGCCAGATGGGTGGCCTGGGCAGTCTCGAACAAGGCCGCCGCGAATTTCTGGATATCCTTGTGCGCCGGGTTCTTGGGCGCATATTCGGCAAGCGGCAGGCCGTGATCATTGGCATCGCGCACCTGTGCGCCACCATCGGGCAGATAGGCCGCGATCGAGATGCCAAGGCTTTCGGCCATCCGCTTGGCGCGCGCCTTGCCGCCCAGATCGGTAAAGCGGGGCGCGCGGTTCAGGATGAAGCGATGCTTGTCCATCGAGATGCTGTCCGCCTTGAGCGCGCGAATCATCCGCAGCGTGTTCTGCGCCGAGCGCAGATCCAGCTCGATCATGGCAAAGAACAGGTCCGACATATCCAGCGCGGTTTCGGTCCAGTGGACGATGGTGCGGGGCATATCGACGATGACGAAATCGAAATTGTCGCGGGCCATGGTGATCACGCGTTCGATGTCATCGGGCGTCAGCAGGTCCAGCGGCAACATGTCCGACGGCGCGGTCAGCACGCTCAGCCTCTCATTGAAGGTCTGCAGCGCAGATGAAAACGCATCCCGGTCCATCGAGGCGGTCTGAGACAGCAGTTCATAAACCTTTTCGGTGCGCGCAAGATCCAGATAGGTCGCAACCGAGCCCGACTGGAAATCCAGATCGATGATGCAGACCTTCTGGTCCTGCGCATCGGCCATCACACTTAGATCCCAGGCCAGATTGACCGCGAAATTGGTGCCCCCGGCGCCGCCCGACAGGGCGTGAACACAGAACACACTGCCGTTACGGCCAGTGCCGGTCGTGCCCGGCTGACTGGCCGCCGCTTCTTGCCGCCGTTGATCGTGCAGGCGCGTGATCGCATCCTGCAGCGCGTTTTCCGGCAAGGGGTAGGGGACGAAATCATCCGCACCGGCGCGCAGCAACTGGTGCAGCAGGATGGGCGAGAGCGCTTCGGCGATCAGCAGGGACCGGACGCCATTGGCGCTGGCCTTCTCGATCACCGAACGGACCATCGCGAACTGCCCTTCATCCTCGTCATCCAGCGCGATGGCCAGAAGCTCCAGCTCGGCGGCGTTTTCCGTGTCGAGAAACGCCGCCGCTTCGGCAAAGGTCAGATCGCCCCAATCCTCATTGTAGATGGTTTCCATATCCTCGATCAGCAGATCGAAGTTCTGCACATTCCGCGACACCGTACAGGCGCGGATGCGGGGGGGAGTGTTTGCTGCGTCACTTGCCATCGGGGCGTCCTCAATACAAATTCTGGAATCTGCCATGCCAGGTGCGCGAGGGAATCACGCGACTACAGGCTATCGCAATTCTATTTCCCAAAGATTGTTGAGAATTCTGGCGAGAATTGGGCTAAAGAACTGTAATTGTTCGGCACGCCCCGGGGCCACAGGCTGCAATTCCGCGGTGCTTGTGGTAGAAATTTTCTTTTCAAATCAGCGACTTGACGGCTTGAAATGCGAATCGCGCGGATGGTCACATCCGCGCGATGCCATGTTGGTCCAGGCCGCAGGCGCGAGATCAGCGCTGGGCGGTTGCCACATATTCGCGATGCACGATCGCGGCATATTGCCCGTCCAGCAGCATGTCGCGCCGGACCAGCCCCGAAATCTCGGTCACTGTGCGCCGGTTTGCGGGCTCTCTGCCCTCGGTCACGATCAGCGGCTGGGTTTCCCCGCGCGAGACGACGGCCTCGATGCTGCGGCGCGGCACACCCAGAGAGGCCAGATGCCCTGCCACGGCGTTGGCGCGGCGCTGGCCCAGCCGTTGGTTATAGGCCGCGCTGCCCACCAGATCGGTGTGTCCATAGATCTTGAAGCGCAATTCGGGGAATTGCTTCATCCAATGCGCCTGACGGCGCAGAATGGTGCGTGCCTCGACATCCAGTTTGGCGCTGTCAAAGGCGAAATTCACCATCGACGGCACTTCGGCATGGAAGCGGCGCGACATGATCTTGGCGAGATTGATCTGCCCCGTATGCACCATGTGGTTGTGCATGGTCGGATTGCCGAAGCTCCCCTCATCCACAACGCTGCCCGCTTCGCGCTGGAAGCTTGAGGAGGGGCCGCAAGCGGTCAGGCCCAGCCCGGCCACCCCTGTCAGGAAAAGGCGTCTGTTCATGGCCATCTGCGTGCCCTCCGATGAATCTGTTGTCCGAAATGCGCTGTCAATCAAGGACATAGCCATATGACCCACCGAAATCCTGTCGCGCGACCTCACCCACGGCGCCCGAGCCGGGGGAGGCAAGCTGCCCGCCCAGGAACAGGTCACGCTCGCTTGGCGGGCGAACACGGTCTGTGGGCAGCGCGATCGCTTCGCCGCGCGTGGGCGACACCAGATGCGCACTGATCACGATGACAAGCTCGGTCTGGTCGCGCTGATAATCGGCACTGCGGAACAGTGCACCCAGCACCGGCAATTCCGACAGCCACGGAATACCACGCGAATTGGCGCGGAAGTCGTCCTCCAGCAGCCCGGCAATCGCAAAGCTTTCGCCGTCGCGTAGCTCGACCGTGGTTTCCGTCTCGCGGCGGCGGAATGCGTCGATGGTCGTGCCACCGATAGTGACACGGTTGGTGGCATCGAGCGAGCTGACAGCCGCTGCAAGCGACAGGTTGATGACATTGTCATCCAGAACGGTCGGGGTAAATTCCAGCTCCACCCCGAATGGCCGATACTCGATCCCGACACCGTTATCCGAGGGCACCGGGATGGGGTACTCGCCGCCTGCCAGGAAAGAGGCCGACGCGCCCGACAAGGCTGTCAGGTTCGGTTCTGCCAACGTGCGGGCCATGCCCTGGGTTTCCAGCGCCTCGAGCAG
>PWWF01000048.1 GCA_003561595.1 Paracoccaceae bacterium
ACATTGGTGATGCTGGCCTCATGGTCGGAATGCAGCTCGACCGTCACGATCCCGACAGGCGTTTCCAGCCTGTGCAGCCCCGGCGCGATCCGGCCCAGATGCGCCAATGTGATCGCCGTCCCGATGGATGCATGGCCGCACATGCCCAGATTGCCGACCGCGTTGAAATAGATCACCCCGGCGGCGCAATCCGGCGCTGCGGGCGGCACCAGCAGCGCGCCTGCCATCGCCTCCAGCCCGCGCGGCTCACACACTACGGATTTGCAGAAATCATCATGCGCGCGCGCCAGCCGCGCCGCGCGTTCGGCCACGCTGCCATCGCCCAGATCAGGCCCGCCCGAAACGATCACGCGGGTGGGTTCGCCCTCGGTATGGCTGTCGATCACGCGCATTTCAGATGCGGCTCCAGCCCTTGCGCCCAGTTGGCATACCAGCTGCGGAACAGATCAAGCTGCGTCTTGGCAAAACCGCGCTGGCTGGGGCTGAGCTGATCGGTCGGGTTGATGTTGAGCGTATATTCCTGTTCGCCCAGCAACGTCAGCAGGTATTTGTAATACAGCACCAGATCCACGCCCTCATCATAGGATGACAACACCCCCATGGCCTGATCCAGCTCCTGCGCCCGCTTCCGCGCGCGTGCATCCCCGCTGGCGGCCTTGCGCGACAGATCGACCAGATGCAGCACCTCGCGCGGAAGCACATTACCGATGCCGGTGATCGCACCGCGCGCGCCATAATTCACGAACCCCTCGACCACCATCGTATCGACACCCACCATCAGCGTGATGTCATCATCCTGGCTGGTGATGAATTCCGCCGCATAGCGCAGCGAATCGCGCCCGCCGAATTCCTTGAACCCGACAAGGTTCGGATGCTCCTTGCGCAGGGCAAAGAACAGGTCCGCGCCTGTGGAGTAGCCGTAATACGGGCTGTTATAGATCACGGCAGGAATATCGGGCGCGGCGGACAGGATGGCCTTGAAATGGTGGCGCTGCGCCTCGACCGAGGTGCCGCGCGACAGCACACGCGGGATGACCATCAGCGCCTGTGCACCGACCTTGGCGGCATGGGCGGCATGCGCGACTGCGCTGGCCGTGTTCACGGCGCCCGTGCCCACCATCACCGGCACGCCTGCGCCGACTAGCTGCGCAACCCCATCCATACGCTCGGCATCGCTGAGCAGCGGCCAGTCCCCCATCGACCCGCAATAGACCACACCCGACATGCCAGCTGCCATCATGGCCTGCCCCTTGCGCACCAATGCGGCATGGTCCGGGCTGTGATCGGGCTTGCAGGGGGTCATCAGGGCGGGGATGCAGCCATCCAGAATGTCTGTGTTCATGGAAATCTCGCTTTGCTGAGGTTTCGGTTACTGACAGGTATACAGATCTCATTATTGGATACAATATACATTATGCCCCATTTCCCTTTCCCTCTGTGCTGTATAAGAACCTTGCAGGAGCGATGGACCATGAAGATCAAGGCATACGACATCTCCAAGACCGCATCGGCCACGACGCTGATCTTTGATGCCATCCGTCAGGCGATCATCAAGGGGGATCTCGCGCAGGGCGAACCCTTGCGGCAGGAGGATATCGCACGCGCCTTCAATGTCAGCCGCATCCCGGTGCGAGAGGCGTTGCTGAAGCTCGAACAGCACGGGCTTATCACGTCGCAGCGCTACAAGGGGGCAGTTGTCGCCGGGCTGTCGCTGGATGAGGCGTCCGAGATTTTCGAGTTCCGCGCCTTGCTGGAGCCAGAGGTCATTCGCCGCGCGGTACCGCAGATGTCGCCACAGGTTCTGGAAACAGCGGAGAGTTGCTGCGATGCCTTTGGCCGCGCGGATGACCCGATGCAATGGGGCGATCTGAACCGCCGCTTTCATACCACGCTCTATGCGTCCAGCGGGCTTGGCTTTCATATGGACGTGCTTGACAAGGCGATGGACCGGATTGACCCGTATCTGCGCGCGCAGCTGCTGCTGAGCGATGGCATGCAGCGCGCCAATCGCGAACATCGGATGATTGTCGAGGCCTGCAGGGCCGGGCAGGCCGACAGGGCCGCTGACCTGACCCGCCAGCACATTCTTGGCGCGCAGGAATCGCTGTCGCGCTACTGGCAGGAATGACGCCCCTGCATGTGTCACGCGAACGTGGTCTGGAACCGGATCGGTTTTCCGGGCTTTATGTCTGACACTCCACTGACGACGACCCGGACCATCGCGCGCGATCCCCAGACGGCCGCCGATTGCCAGCAGAGGCTGCACAGGGCCTGCGGCAGATTCAAGCACCGCTTTGGGACACTCAGGGAAACACAGATGACACGGTCCAACCTTTTCGCGACCACGTCCCCCGGCGCCGCGCCCTATCTGGCCTGAAACGGGCCGCCCGAGGTCCCTGCCGTTACGCTACCTGTGCCCGTCAGCTTTGGCTGCCTCTCTCTCGGTATCCCCGATGTCAGGCCCCAGGATCCGGAGCTGTGTGGATTTCATGGTCAGCGTCGGCCAGCGCGACCTGAAAGCAGCGGTTCGGTAGGAACGCATCTGACCGACAGGCACAAAAGCAGCATAATCATACTGTGCGTATTATGTGGTTCGGAGTTGTTCGGTTCGTCTGCGACGCCTTCACTCTGCGCGCTGCCAGCGGGGCCGGAATGTAGCGTTGCAATCCAGCGCCGGTCAAAGCGGGGGTTACGCTCGTACCGGTGCTGGAATATCATCACGCAAGCGTCAGACACCCGGAAAGGACCCAGCCATGTCGCAGACCGCACAGCCCTTGGCCCGCTACTCCGCCTGGACCCGGCGGGGAGATTTCATCTTTCTGTCCGGGGTCATCGCGGTGGACCCTGCCGCTGGCCGGGTGATCCGTGGCTATGACGATCTGCCCGAAGGCGTGGCCGACAGGATCGGCCGAAGCGGCGAATTCAGCGTCGATGCCAAGGACGGCCCCATAATCGCGCAAAGCTGGTATGTGCTGGACCGCATCCGCGCCACGGTCGAAGAGGCCGGGGGCAGTATGGGCGATGTGTTCAAGCTGGTGCAGTATTTCCGCAATCTCGATCACTTTCCGCGCTACAACACGGTCCGCCGTATGTTCTTTCCTGACCAGGCGCCGGTTTCCACTGTGGTCGAGGTCAGCGCCATGATGCCTGCGCCCGAGATCCTGATCGAGGTCGAGGCAACAGCCTGGCTGGGACCCGCGGAAAAGTGAGCGCGAGGCTACCGGAGGATCCAGGCCAGGGCGTTGCCGACCCGGCACAGGCGCACAGATCACACGGCCTGGGCCGTCAAGGTCTTCAGCACCTGCGCCCAGGCTTGCGTATCGGCCCGCTCAAGCGCCGCGCGGCCTGACCCCAGGTAATGTCGCTGCATGCGTGCGATCAGTTTCAGCCGCCAGTCAGGTGCGAGCGTGATCCCCTCTTGCGCGGCCCATTCCAGCGCCTGCGCCACAAAGGGGCGCGCGGGATCGACATGATCTGCGAACAGGCGTTCGGGGCGCCGTTCCACCCGGTCAAGCTGCGCTGCAAGAGACTCGCCGGGCATCAGATCCTCTATCGTCGCCCCGTCCATCGCAGTCATGGACCGCAGGCAAATGATCGGCCCCTGCGACCCAAGCTCCGCAGCAAGGGCGCGCCCATGCGGACTGTCATCCACCAGAACTGGGGGCATGCCCAGATCATCGTCGGACAGCATCTGTGCCATGCTCTGGATGATCCTTGCATTGCCAGCCGGGGCAAAGACCATATCACGCTGCGGCAGGAACGTGCCCGATGCGATGCACAAGGTCTTGATCATGCTCAGATAGCTTTGCTCGACAACCCCCTGCACCAGAACCGGCCGGGCGCAGCGCAGGCTTGCTTCAGCCACCGCCAGATTCAGCGCGGCGCGCACCGCAAAGCCGGCCCCACGCTGCGTGTCCGTGCCTTCGGCCAGTAGCAGATCGCCAGTGGCGCGCGTCGATCCGCCGTGATCGACATAGACCTTGCGGGCGCGCGCCAGACGGTCGGCATCGACCAGAAAGGGCGAGTGGGTCGTGTAGATGATCTGGTTATCCGCCGCCAGCCCGTCGAAGAATTCGGATAGATCCCGCTGTGCGAGCGGATGCAGGGAATGGCCGGGCTCATCCAGCAGCAATACGCAGTTTTCATGTGCGCCACGGGCCTCTTGCAGGAAAACGAGAAAGAACGAGAGAAACCATTGCAGCCCGGTCGAGCGGTGCTCAAGCTCCACCTCCTGTGGGCGGCGGCTGTCGGCGACCCAGATCCGGAAATGGTTGCCATCAGCCTCGAAGCGGAAGCGGTAATCGCCCTGCCGCCACCATTCCGAAAACCGCTCTGTCAGTTTGGTGCCAGCCGATTGCAGCAGGATAGAGCGCGTGCGCTTGGCCTCTGCGATCTGTGCAAGGATCGCCGGGTCGGGCTGCTGGTTCTGCCCGCGCGCGCGCATCACCAGACTGCGCAGCAACCCGGTCCTGCCCTGTTCCTTGATCATGCGCGCCTCGGCCTCATCGCGGATATCGCGGAAATCACGGCCCAATTGCAGGATTTCCTGCGCTTCCACGCCCACGAAATCGAACAGCACCCGCAAGGTGCGCGCCTTCGCGCTTTCCCGCGCGCCCAGATCGGCACGGGTCATGTTGTCCACAACATGCGGGAGATAGATCTCGCTGTCGAGATTGCCGTAATTCGAGTAGTAGACAAAGCGCGGCAAGTGTTCGAGCACGGCACGGCGCACATCATCGCGCGAGGACGGATCGGGCGCCATCATCGCCGCCATCTGCTGGCCCAGCGTTTTTTGCAAACTACGCAGCACCGGGATTACGGTACTTGTGGCAGGCGGTTCCTCTGGGATCAGGGCGGCCACTGCATTGCGCGCAAGCCGCAAGTCATTGGCGGTGACGGTCGAAAGCCCTTTCAGGTCCTCCATGATCGCCTGCACCTGCGCACAGGCCCTTGGTTGAAGGTCATCCGCAAGCGGGCGCAAATCGTCCAGCGCGGCGCTGAGCGCATGGCTTGCGCGGCTGATGGCGCCAGTATCGTCGCGGGCGAAATCAGGAAAGGCGATTCTGTATGCCCCGTTATAGAGACGCGCAACCGAAACCCGGCGCGCTTGATTTTCAGGGATACCCGCCATCGCGGCCAGTTCCTGCGCGAAACGCCCGGTGGCAAACTCGGCAGTGACGAACTGGAACTGGTCGGGCGCATTCCGGATGGTTGCAAAGAGCGCCTTGGGATAATCCGAAACCGGTTCGATCTCTCCGCCGCTGGCGGGGTTCAGCTTCCACAACGGCAAGAGCAGATTGGTCTTGCCGGATTCATTCACCCCGATCAGCGCCGTCACGTTATCAAGCTTCAGCCAGCCTGAGTCGCTGACCGAGCGAAAATTGCTGACGCGAAAACGCGTCAGGGTGAATCCCTCATCGCGCGTGAGTGCCGGAAGCTCGGTTTCGATCTGAAAATCCGTTTCGTGCCGCATCTTATCCTCCATCTTCCAGATCAGCCTTGCATGGGCGGTCTGGCTACATGGTCGAATAACGCGCGAACGGGCATGGTAATCCCCGTCATATCGTCGAGAACTGGCCAAGAGTTATTGCGGCCGCCTACGCGCCCAGCCCACAGTTTTCCGGGCGCAGTAGGGTAAACACCGAACGGTCTGGCCAGTAACCGGAAAAACAGCGCACGACTGCTTCGCAGCACAAGGGTGGGATATCTCCCACCCTACTGAACAACGCGTAGGGTGGGAGATATCCCACCCTTGGCCGGTCCGCGCGGTTCTGCACACCCCAGGGGAAGCTTGATCTATCCCGCCAATGGCGCGTGCCCAAGGCGATAGATCCGACGGGCATTGCCCGCACCGACTGCTTGCGCCTCATTCGGTGACAGGGAAGACATGAGCACGCGGCTCAGGTCGATCCAGGCCGGCAATCCGCAGCCCATATTGACCACAGGCCAGTCTCCGCCCCAGACCATGCGATCCGGCCCAAAGCAGTCCAGCACATGATCGACCCAGGGGCGCAGCGTCTCGGCCCCCATTGCGCCCGGTGCGCAATAGGCCGTCAGCCCTGACAGCTTGACCTGCATGTTGTCGTATCGGGCCAGCGCGGCCAACCCCTCGGCCCAGCTGTCAAAGGCCCCGGCCGCGATATCCGGCACGCCGCAATGGTTCAGGATCATCATCGTGTCAGGGCAGGCTTGCGCCAACGCCCGTGCGATCGGCAGTTGCCGTGCCAGCACGCACAGATCAAAACTGAAACCGCGTCTCCCGATTTCGCGCACACCTTCGCGAAACGCCGCGTCTTGCGAAACCTCATCGGGCACGACATGCGGCACCCGACGAAACCCCACGACACCCAGTTCTGCAGCTTCGTCCAGCCAGTCGTTGAACCCGGCCTGTATCTCTGGCCGGCAGGACGCGATCTGCGCCATGATATCCGAGCCCGGCGCGCGCATCAGCCCGGCGACAAGCCGCGCCTCGTTCCTGTAATCGGCATCGTCGACCGCGCATTCCATGAACACGGTCCCGGCGATTCCCTTGTCGGCCGTCAGCGCCTGATAATCGCCAAGCGTGAAATCGCCTTTCTCAAGTTGCGGAACCTCTCTGGTCCAGTCATAGCCCAGCCTTTCACGATAGATCAGATGCTGATGTGTATCGATCAACTCCATGCCATCATCTCCGGTATCACGGCCCAAACGCCTCAGCCCTGCGGGTCGGCGATGACGTCCTGACGCTGCTGGCCCAGCCCCTCGATCCCCAGTTCGACCACATCACCGGGTTTCAGATAGCGCGGCGGTTTCATGCCCAGCCCGACACCGGGCGGGGTGCCGGTCGAGATCACGTCGCCCGGGTGCAGGGTCATGAACTGCGACAGATAGCTGACCAGATGCGCCACCCCGTAAACCATTGTCTTGCTGGACCCGTCCTGCATCTTGCTGCCGTTCACGGTCAGCCACATCGGCAGCGCCTGTGGGTCCGCAACCTCTTCGCGCGTGACCAGCCAAGGCCCGAGCTGGCCGAAATTGTCGCAGCTCTTGCCCTTGGTCCACTGGCCAGCGCGCTCGGCCTGAAAGGCGCGCTCGCTGACATCATTGGCGACGGCATAGCCTGCGACATGGTCCATGGCCTCAGCCTCGGTCACATATTTCGCAGGCGTCCCGATGATGACGGCAAGCTCCACCTCCCAGTCGGTCTTTTCCGAACCGCGCGGGATGATGATGGGATCGTTCGGGCCGCAGATGGCCGAGTTCGCCTTCATGAAGATGATCGGCTCGGGCGGCACGCTCGCCCCGGTCTCGGCGGCATGGTCGGAATAGTTGAGCCCGATGCAGATGAACTTGCCCGTCCCGCCCACACAGGGCCCCAGCCGGGTGCTGCCGGGCACTTCGGGCAGGCTGGCCGGATCCGTGTCGCGGATCACTGCCAGGCCCTTGTCGGACAGAACCGTACCAGCGATATCGGGGACAACACCCGACAGGTCACGGATCTTTCCCTCGGCATCCAGCAGTCCGGGTTTTTCGGCACCCGCTTCGCCCCAGCGCAACAGTTTCATGTCTTCCTCTCCTTCAGATATTCGACCATCCGCCATCGATGACATGGCTTTGGCCTGTCACAAAGGCACTTTCGTCACTGGCCAACCAGACCACAAGTGCTGCGACCTCTTCGGGATCGCCGATCCGGCCCATGGGCTGGCGCGCGACAAAGGCCTTGCGCGCGGCCTCGTAGTCGCCACTCGCCGCCAGCCGCCCCTCAAGCGAGGGGCTCTCCACCGTGCCCGGACAGATCGCATTGCAGCGAATGCCACGGGTGACGAAATCGGCGGCAACCGATTTCGTCATACCGATGACGCCGGCCTTTGTGGCACCATAAACAAACCGGTTGGGGGCCGCTATGATGGATGACGCAACCGAGGCCATGTTGATGATCGACCCGCCGCCTGCCTCCAGCATGCCGGGCAGAAAGCCACGCAGCATCCGGTACATTGCAGTCATGTTCAGCCCGAGGCTGAATTCCCATGCCTCTTCATCGCAATCGAGGATCGTGCCATGATCCACGAAGCCCGCACAGTTGAACAGCACATCCGGCGCGGGAAAGCGGGCGACGGCATCGGCCAGGGCTGCCGGGTCGCGCACATCCAGCACATGCGTTTGCAGCGACCACCCAGCGGCGTCGCGGGCCAGTATCTCCAGCGTGTCAGGGTTGATGTCCGTGGCAATGACCTGCGCGCCTTCGCGCGCCATCGCCAGCGCCGAGGCCCGGCCAATCCCCTGCCCCGCCGCGCTCAGTATCGCTGTCTTTCCGTCAAGACGTCCCATCTGTCCCTCTCCTCTGGTTCAAACCGGCGGGCAGACCGGGCCGCACGGCGTAATGCACCTGTCGGTCCGGCAGGTGATCTGGCCGCCCAGAGAGACAGCTGCACTGCGGGCAACAGGCATCAGACCTTGCCATATCCAGTTCAAACCGCCCGCGGGTCCAGGCCATCGAGGATGACACGGCACAGGCAACATTCAATCGACACGGCTTTGTCCGCCGCATTGAGCACCGCGTCAAGCGGCTTGCTGGCGAGAGGCGATTTCGACGGGGTCAATCCGTCCGCTGCACCGCGCGTCCCACGTCAATGAGTGCGGCTATGTCCATGGCCGAAATCTCGCGTGCCGGGCGATGGATGACAAGGACCCGGCGCGTCAGATCCATGGCCAGAATCGTGATCCGGGTGGCCGGTCCGGGGCAGTTCGGATCGTCGCAGAGAAACTCGGTTACCGAAACCAGCGTCTGCGGGCCGAAACCCCCTTGCTCGCGTACCATCCGCCTGACCCGGTGAAGGTGCCACAGTCGTGCAGCCCTGAGCCCGAACTCACATGCGATGGTCATGGCGGTCACAGGAATGGAACAGGCTGTCGGGCATGGGCTGGCCTTGCTGTCAAAAGCGTTATATTATAACAAGCATACGAGAGTGACATTCACAACCCCCGGGGCTTCCCGATGACTGATCCGATCCCTGTCACACTGCTCACCGGCTTTCTGGGGGCAGGCAAGACCACGCTTCTCAATCATCTGCTGCACGATCCGTCGGCTGGGCGGATCGCAGTTGTCGTCAATGAATTCGGCGATGCCGGGCTGGACCATGACCTGATCGAGGACAGCGCCGAGGATGTCGTCCTGATGTCTGGCGGCTGCCTGTGCTGTTCGATCCGGGGCGACCTGTCGCGGACCCTGACCTCGCTTCTGGCGCGGCGGGCGCATGGGGATCTGGCCTTTGATCGCGTGGTGATCGAAACAACAGGGCTGGCCGATCCCGGCCCGATCCTGCACACGCTGCTTGTCGATCGGCTGCTGGCACCGAATTACGCGCTCGACGGGATCGTGACGGCTGTGGATATGGTGCTGGGTGCGGCCACGCTTGACCAGCACCCAGAGGCCCAGGCGCAGGTCGCCATGGCCGACCGCATCGTGCTGACCAAATCCGATCTGGCCGATGCCGACACGGCTGCCCGGATCAAGGCGCGGCTGAACCGGCTGAATGCTGGCGCAGCACGGATCACGGCGGAGAAGGGGGCGCTGCCCGCAGGCGCGCTGTTCGGCCTTGGTGCGTTGCGCAATCCCATGACGCCCGAACATGCGCTGGACTGGCTCGCGCAGCCGGACCCCGATCCGCTGGCCGGGCTGTCGGGGCTGACCCGGCCAAAGCCGCCCGCCGATCTGCCTGCCCCCGCGCATCACGCCGGAGGGGACCGGATCGCGACCGCCTCTCTCACGCTGCACGAGCCGATCCCGGCCGAGGTATTTGATTTCTGGCTTGATACGCTGATCGCGCTGCGCGGCGAAAATATTCTGCGGCTGAAGGGAATTGTGCATATCGAAGGCGCCTCGCACCCTTTCGTGTTTCACGGCGTGCAGCATATCTTCGAGCCGCCGGTGCCGCTGACGCATAGTGACAAGTCCGACAGGACAAGCCGCGTGGTCATCATCGCGCGCGACATGCCGGACTCCGATCTGCAGGACAGCCTGTCGCTTTTGCAGATGACACCGGATGATCTGCCCAGGGCGCAGGGCATGACCGTTCATACGCTGGAACAGCCGCTATGATGGCGCGTGGATCGGTCGGTTCGACGGGTCGCAAACCCCGCCATTTGCCACGCCGGGGGGCCGGATGAACCAACTCGCGCATCCTCTGCCCTTTGGCGTCCGTGTGACGGACAGCATCACCGGGCTGGCAGATATCCATGCCCCCCATTGCGCTGCCGTGATCTGGGCGCGGCCCGACTGTGCTGCCGTGACCGACTGGCTGGCCGAACTGCCCGCTGATCATTTGCCCCGGATTCGCGAGATCCTGCGCCCAGATGCCATCCCGGCAAGGTTGCAGGCTGTCTGCGCATCACTGCCCGACGCGCCGGAGCGGCCCCTCTTCATCGACAGGATCGCAGAACTGGCCGAACATTTCGCCGCTGCGCCCCCCTGCTAGCGGGGCTCAACATCACTTGACAGTCCGTGTGGCGGAAAAATACCCATAGCAAAGAGAGTTTCGGTCAGACAGGTTGGGAGTTCCGTGCGCAGTGAAGGGCAGGCTTGGCCAATCGGGATTGTGCAACTCCGCAAATCGTCCATGCCGGGGGCACGATATGAAGATCACCGCCATCGAGACCATCCGGATCGAGGAGCGTCCGAACCTGCTATGGCTGCAGGTGCATACGGATGAGGGCCTTGTCGGTCTGGGGGAGACCTTTTTCGGGGCGCAGACAGTCGAGGCGCATGTCCATGAATGGATCGCCCCGCGTGTGATCGGTCGCGATCCGCTGCAGATTGACGCGCTGGCCGCCGATCTGGTCGGATATCTGGGTTTCCGGTCGGCCGGGGCCGAAATGCGCGCCAATTCCGCTTTTGACATCGCGCTCTGGGACCTGTTCGGCCATGCCACGGGGCTGCCCGTCGCGCAGCTTCTGGGCGGGTTCTCGCGCCCTGCGATCCGCACCTACAACACCTGCGCCGGGGTCGAATACATCAAAAGCGCCGAGGGCCAGCAGGTCGCGAACTGGGGCACTGCGCGCGGCGCGCAGCCCGAATTCGACGATCTGAACGGCTTTCTGCACCGCGCTGACGAGCTGGCCCTGTCGCTGCTGGAAGACGGCATCACAGCGATGAAGATCTGGCCTTTTGACATCGCCGCCGAGGCCTCGCGCGGACACTACATCTCGCGCGAGGATCTGAAAGCGGCGCTGGTACCGTTCGAGAAGATCCGCAGCGCTGTCGGCGACCGCATGGACATCATGGTCGAGTTTCATGGCATGTGGCAGCTTTTGCCCGCCATCCAGATCGCCCGCGCGCTGGAGCCCTTTGGCACCTTCTGGCACGAAGACCCGATCCGCATGGACAGCCTGTCCAGCCTGAAACGCTATGCCGAGGCATCTTGCGCGCCGATTTCAGCCTCTGAGACGCTGGCGACACGCTGGGGGTTCCGCGATCTGCTGGAAACCGGTGCGGCAGGGGTCGTGATGCTGGATCTGAGCTGGTGCGGCGGGCTGTCCGAAGGTCGCAAGATCGCCGCGATGGCCGAAGCCTGGCACCTTCCGGTCGCGCCGCATGACTGCACCGGTCCAGTGGTGCTGGCGGCCTCGACACATCTGTCGCTGAATGCACCGAATGCGCTGGTGCAGGAAAGCGTGCGCGCCTTCTATCGCACCTGGTATCGTGACCTTGTCACCGCTTTGCCCGAAGTGCAGGGTGGCATGATCACCGTTCCACCAGGGCCGGGGCTGGGTCTGGCGCTGAACCCGGAACTGGATCGGGGCTTCGCGACACACCGACGAATGAGCTGTGCCGACACGCTCTGACCGCTAAGCCGGCAAGCCGGTGGAAGGCTTGTTTGCCAAGGCCCGCTCAATTTTCCGCAGACCCGGGGTGGGTTTAAACCCACCTTACGTGTTAGCGCGTAGGGTGGGAGATATCCCACCCCCGCCGCGGCGCTGATACGTGACCATTGGGCCTGCCCGCTGCAGGGGAAAACTGCTGGCGGAAAATAACGCGCCGCGCCAATTCCCGTTCCAACATAGGGGGCGTCGGCGCGAACCTGTGCTATACCAGACCCATCCCGACCTCAGGAGCGCCCGATGCCAACCCCCTTTGCCGATCCCCGTAGCCTTGCCATGATGATCTGCGCCTGCTCTCTCGCTTGCGCGGCCCATGCCGAGGGGTTTCCAACGGATGTCGAGGTGCTGGGCGAGGTCACGGCGGTCTTTGACGGGTCTGAACGGCACTGGCTGACCTTCCACATGCCCGCCGAGGGCACGCGCGAGGCCACGGCGACCGCCTATTGGTCCGGATTTGACACCTCGGTCCTGCCGGAGCAGCCCGGCATTGGTGATCTGGGCGTCGATCTGGACACGCTCTCGGCCGATGAACGCGCCATGATCGAGATGATGCAGGCGCAGATGGCCCAGATCCAGTCCAGCGTGATGGACGATCTCGCGGCAGAGGTGTCGATCTCGCTTCAGGCCCATGACCCCGAGAACCCCGCGCTTCTGACCGAGGGGGTTCTGATCCTCGCGCCCGCAGGCTTCAACCTGAGGCCCGAGGACTGGGCCGATCTTCTGGGCCAGCCCATCGAGGCCGAAATCACCTATGTCGAGGAGAGCACGGGCGGGCTGCCCTCGATCCTCTATACCAGCGATGCGCGCAGCGATGGAGAGTTGATCTTCGACACGCTCAGCTTTGACAGCCCGTTTGGTCGGGCGACGGGCCAGTTCTCCAGCACGCTCTGCCGGGTCGAGATGCAGGGCATGCAGATCACCGAAGACCCCGATGATTGCCGCGCCATCGACGGCAGGTTCGACACCGAACTGATGGCCGACGGCGCATGAAGCGCGCCCTCACTCTGGCCCTGCTGGTCGCGGCGGGGCTGGCTGCGCTTGCGCAGGCGCAGGACCGCCCCACATTCACCCTGCCCGACACGGCCATGGAGAACCTGCCCCCGCTCCGCCCCCCGATCGATATCAGCGGCGCGGATATCGTCACACTCGACGGCCTGCTGGACACGATCGACAGTATCTCGGACGCCTTTGACGAGAGCGTGCATCTGGACAATACCGAGGCATTCACCGCCATGGGTGTGGACCTGGCCGTCATGCCAGAGCTGTTCCGCAAGCAGATGCATGTCAGCGTGCGGGTCAGCGGCGACTGGTCGCTGGAGCATGAGGGCAGGGCACGTAACCTGATCATCCCGTTTCAGGACGGCACCAGTCTGCACCGGATCAACATTCATCTGCCCGGCTATGCCTATCCATGGGTCTTTGCCACGCGCCTGCCCGAGGATGGCGGGGTCACCCGCTACCCGCTGATCAGCCAGCTTGCCTCTGCGCTTGGCAACCCGCCGGATCTGCGCAACGAGCCTCTGACCGCCGCCTTTGGTGCCGCCGCGCTGCACATGTTCCGCCCCGACCGCTTTGACGGGCGGCAGATGATCGGGCTGGACTGGTCCGATATCGATGCCGACAGCCCCTTCGACGGACCCTATACGCTTGTCGAACAGGGCAGTTTCCATGCCAGTCTGCGGTTCGCCGAAGGGCCGCTGATGCAGCTTCGTGCCGTGATCGGGGAGTATGACGACCCGCCAGGCGGGATTATCCCGCGCCCGACTGGCCGGGTCGGGCTGGTCGAGGTTCTGCTTTGCCCCTCGGCACTGCAAGATATGTCACGCGCGTTCTGCGCAGACTGGCTGACCGAGCATGAGGCCGAGTTGGAAAAAGCCGTGACCGAGGCCGAGGACGCCGTCAGGCGCGCGGAAGAGAAGCTGCAGGAACTTTTGATCAGGGCGGAAGTGGAGCGACAGCAGGCCGAACTCGAACGCCGGGTCCGTGAAACGGTTGAGCGCGTCGAACGAGAGGTTGCGGCGGAACTGGAGCGACAGGAAACGCTGGAACTCGCCCGCCGACTTCGCGATGACGCCATGCGCGAGGCCGAAGCGGCGCTGGAGCGACAGTTGGCAGAACTTGAACTGCGTCTTGCCGAAAGCGAGATGCTGACCCAGCCCGCCAGCGGCACCGCCCGATATACAAACGCGGCCAGCAGATATGCCGACGCCTTGCGAAATGAGGCGCTGATCAACCTGCGTTGATCTGGTCGGCGCCCGATCACGTCTGCCCGCCAAATGCGCGCGGGGCGCCCTTTACTCTGCCAGAAACCGCGCGCGAAGTGTGATCGGCTCCGGCTCTGGAAGAACCGTGATGACGGGCTGATCGGTGTCCGAGTCCAGACCTGCCCAGCCCGCAAAGCGATATCCCTTCGCCGGTCGTGCCTCGACCGTGACAGGAATATCCAGAAAATATGTGCCGCGCCAAATCTCGGCGCTGCCTTGCGCCCGGTCAGGCACACTGATGGTGTTGATCCGCACTGTCCCGCGCGCGGCCTCGGTGGTCGCAACCTTGATCTGCCCGATCCCGGCAAGCGAGAATGCCGCGACCAGTTGGTCCCGCTGGTAGGCCGGGCGGTCGCGCAGGAACCAGGCCAGGCGTTCCGTATCTGCGCGCCACTTTTCCGCCTGGCGCTCGGGCCGCCAGCGCGCCAGATGGCGCGGAATCTCCGGCGCGATCCGCGCGACCGCGTCATCCAGCCTATCAAGCGTCACATCGGGGTGCAGCGCCGTGTTCATCAGATCGGCAAAGCGATTGAGGAACCGCGCGCGCAGGGCGTCATTTGAGATGATGCGATGAAACAGAAACGGAAACCCGTCGCGGTATCGGGGGTCATTCGTCGGTGCAAGCCGGTTGGCGAAATTGTCGAACGCGGGGTCACCCACGCCCCCGCCCCATTGATCGAAATCGCTGATCAGCCAGCGCCAGCGGCCATCCTGAACCCCGGCGACGGGCGTATCTGACCGCTTGGGCGCGCGCCACCAGCGCACATTGTTCGACACCCAGTC
>PWWF01000164.1 GCA_003561595.1 Paracoccaceae bacterium
GTCAGGCCGCCAGTCTTGTCGAGCTTGATATTCACCATGTCATATTTCCCGCGCAGACCCGGCAGGCTGTCACGGTCGTGGCAGGATTCGTCAGCACAGACGGGCAGGGGGCGCGCAATCTCGGCCAGCATGTCATCGGACCCTGCGGGAAGGGGCTGTTCGACCATTGCCACACCCAGCCGCAACAGATGCGGCGCGAGATCGGCATAGATATCGGCATCCCACCCTTCATTGGCGTCAATGATGATCCGCGTGTCCGGCGCCCCGCGCCGCACGGCTTCCAGGCGGGGCATATCCTCTGCCGTGCCCAGCTTGATCTTCAGCAAGGGGCGCGCGGCATGTTTGCGCGCGGCCTGCTCCATCTTCTCGGGCGTGTCCAAGGACAGGGTAAAGGCCGTCTCGACCGGGCCGGGCCGGGCCAGACCGGCCAGGTCCCAGACCCGACGCCCGGCCGCCTTTGCCTCCAGATCCCACAGCGCGCAATCGACGGCATTACGCGCAGCGCCTGCGGGCAGCAGGGCCTGCAGCGCTTCGCGGGGCACATCCCCCGCCAGCCCCTCGATCTGGGCGCGCACGCTCTCCATGCTCTCGCCATAGCGCGCATAAGGCACGCATTCGCCCCATCCGCGTGATCCGTCGCGCACAATCTCGACGCGCAGCACATCGGCATGGGTGCGCGAGCCCCGCGCGATGGTGAACACCTCGGCCAGTGCGAAGCGGTCCTCATGAACCTCGAACACAACATCCCCTTTCATCTTTGCACAAATATCCTGGGGTGAAACCAGCCCCTGGGCTGGTGAGGGGCGAAGCCCCTGCAACGCACGCGTTTACAGATCCGCCAGCGCATCCACCAGCCGCCCGGCCCCGTCGCGGAACGGATCGACCGTGGGCAGACCCATGCGGGCCTCGATCTCGGCGCAGCAGGCGCGCGCGGCCTCCGCATCCAGCGCGGCGGTGTTGACCGACACGCCCACGACCTGACAGTCCGGGTTGGCAATGCGGGCCAGCGACAGCGACAAGTCGCGCAGCGCCTCGAGCGAGGGCAGGCCGTAGCCGGGCAGGCCCCGCATATGGGTGCGTGTGGGCTCATGGCTCAGGATCAGCGCATCGGGCTGGCCGCCATGGATGAGCGCCATGGTCACCCCGGAATAGGACACATGGAACAGGCTGCCCTGCCCCTCGATCAGATCCCAGTGGTCGGGGTCGTTATCCGGCGTCAGCCATTCGACCGACCCGGCCATGAAATCCGCGATCACCGCATCCAGCGGCACGCCATCGCCCGTGATCAGGATACCGGTCTGGCCTGTGGCGCGGAAGCTGGCCTTCATGCCCCGCGCAGCCATCTCACGCTCCATGCACAGGGACGTATACATCTTGCCGACCGAGCAATCCGTGCCCACGGCCAGACAGCGCTTGCCGCGCCGTTTCTCGCCATTGGCAATCGGATAGGTCACGGAGGGCACGCGCACATCATGCAGCGACCGCCCGGTCGCTTCGGCCACGGCTTTCAGGTCAGGCTCATCGCGCAGCAGATTGTGCAGGCCAGAGGCGAGGTCGAACCCTTCTTCCAGCGCGGTGACCAGTACTTTCTTCCAGGCAGCAGAGATGACGCCGCCGCGATTGGCCACCCCGATCACGAGCGTTTTCGCGCCTGCGGCCTTGGCCTCTTGCAGGCTGAGATCCGGCAATCCCATATCGGCGCGACAGCCTTCCATCCGGTATTGGCCGATGGCGTAGTCGGGGCGCCAGTCCTTGATCCCCTGCGCGACCTTGGCGGCCAGAGGGTCCGGGGCGTCGCCGAGAAAGAGAAGATAGGGGGTCTGGATCATGGCTGGCTCCATCTGATGGGTGCAGGTTTGGCAATAGTCTCGCGCAATCTCTGGCGCAGGTGATCGCAAACTTTGCTGCGGTTGCAAGCCGCTGTCGAATTTTCTGCGCGCATCCGGGCGATTTGCGAAAGATTTGCGCATCGGGGGGTGCTGCGCCGCAGCGGCCAGGTTTCGCGTGCGCAGAAAGCCCCTTGCGCCAAGTGGCGCAACATAATAACCCAAATGCGATAAAATTCGACACATCATGATCTGAGAGGCGCCGAAATGAGCTTTCGCATCCAGCCCGTACCCCCAGCACGCCCCAATCGCTGCCAGTTGTTCGGCCCAGGGTCGCGCGTGGCGCTGTTTGAAAAGATGGCGGCATCGGCTGCGGATGTGATCAATCTGGATCTGGAGGATTCGGTGGCGCCGTCCGACAAGGACAGCGCGCGCGCCAATATCATCGCGGCAACGCATGAGGTGGATTGGGCCGGGAAACACCTGTCCGTGCGGATCAACGGGCTGGATACGCCCTATTGGTATCGCGATGTGGTCGATCTGCTGGAACAGGCCAGCGACCGGCTGGACCAGATCATGATCCCGAAAGTGGGCTGTGCGGCGGATATCTATGCAGTCGATGCGCTGGTTTCCGCGATTGAAGCGGCCAAGGGGCGCAAGCAGCGCATCAGTTTCGAGGTGATCATCGAATCGGCGGCCGGGATTGCGCATGTCGAGGAAATCGCCGCGGCCTCACCCCGGTTGCAGGCCATGTCGCTGGGGGCGGCGGATTTCGCGGCCTCGATGGGGATGGCGACGACGGGGATCGGGGGCACGCAGGAAGATTACTACATGCTGCGCGAGGGGCAGCGCTACTGGTCCGATCCGTGGCACTGGGCGCAATCGGCGATCGTGGCGGCCTGCCGCACGCATGGTGTGCTGCCCGTCGATGGCCCCTTTGGCGATTTCAGCGATGATGAAGGGTTCCGCGCGCAGGCGCGGCGCTCGGCCACTCTGGGGATGGTGGGCAAATGGGCGATCCACCCCAAACAGGTCGCACTGGCCAATGAGGTCTTTACCCCGTCCGAGGCGGCGGTGAGCGAGGCGCGCGACATCCTCGCCGCGATGGAAGAGGCGAAGGCGCGGGGCGAGGGGGCGACTGTCTACAAGGGGCGTCTGGTCGATATCGCGTCAATCAAGCAGGCGGAAGTGATTGTCCGGCAGGCGGAAATGATCGCGGGCTGAGCGCTTCATCTCTGTTCAGGAGGTGTGGTCCCCCCGAGGGGGCGCGGCCGCAGGCCGCGCCCCCCTCGGTGCGACCACTGGTTTGGCCTTTGGCTGCGCCAAAGGCCGCCGGATGGACGGGGCCATCACGGCCCGGGTCTGACCCGCGGCGTGGTTACAGTTCCTCGACCATGACAACCCCTTCGAGCGAACGGACCGCACCCTGTATCTGCGGTGTCACCACGAATTCGGCACCTGTCTCGATCTCGTATTCCTGACCGCTGTCGGGGTCGCTGATGCAGAACCACAATGGGCCGCGCGCGCCGGATGGCCCGTCGCTGTAGCGCGCCAGAAGTTTTGCGACTGTGCTGATCGTGTCTTGCGCTGCGACATGCACGCGCAGCCCGGCGGCCCCGATATCGGCGACAACCATATCCACGGGCTGCACACCGCGGGCCAGCAGTTTCAGGGTCTCGGCCTCCATTGTCGCCTCGACAGTCAGGACGACGTTTGAGCCTGCCTCGAGATGGGCGCGCCCGGCCTCCAGCGTGTCGGAGAAGACTGTGACCTCGTATAGCCCGGTCGGATCGGAAAGCTGGACAAAGGCAAAGCGGTTGCCGCGCGCCGATTTGCGTTCCTGCCGCCCCGAGACCGACCCCGCGATCCGCGCGACAAAGGGGCCTTGTGCTGCGCGGCGCTCGACCTCGGCCAGGGTCAGGACATCCTTGCGGCGCAGCGGGCCTGCGTAATCGTCCAGCGGGTGGCCGGACAGATAGAAGCCCACGGCCTGATGTTCCTGCGCCAGCCTTTCGGTGGGCAGCCAGTCATCGACCGCGCGCAGCCGTGGTTCCGGAATATCGGCCCCGGCCTCGCCAAAGAGCGAGACCTGATTCGAGGCGCGCGCCTCATGGATCGCGGCGGAATAGCTGACCAGCGGATCGAGGCTTTCAAACACCCGCCTGCGGTTGCGGTCCAACTCGTCAAAGGCGCCGGAGCGCGCGAGCATTTCCAGCGACCGCTTGCCCAC
>PWWF01000143.1 GCA_003561595.1 Paracoccaceae bacterium
CGCCTGTCCCCTGCCGATCGCGCCGCTGCCCCCATCCTGGCCCGCGCGCTGGATGAGGCCGCGGCCATGGCCCCCACCGGCATCACCGCCTCGCGCCTGCGCAGCCATGTCCGCGCCACGCTGGAGGCAGAGCCGCGCGCGCATGTCCGTTCCGTCGATATCCGCGATGCCGCCACGCTCGACAGCCTGTCGGGCCCGCTGACCCGCCCGGCGGTGATCCTGCTGGCGGTGTCCTTCGGCCCGGTCTTTCTGATCGATAACCGCGTTGTCCATCCTGCTAGCGAGGTCCCATGAGCACGCAAACCCCCATCCGTCGCACCACTGTCCCGCAGATCCGCGCCCGCAAGGGGGGCGATCCCATCGTGTCGCTGACATCCTATCACGCGCATACCGCCGCCATCGTGGACCAGCATGCCGATTTCATTCTGGTGGGCGACAGTCTGGGCATGGTCATGCACGGGATGGATTCGACCGTGGGCGTGCCGCTCGATCTGATGATCATGCATGGCCGGGCGGTCGTGCGGGGCACGAAACGCGCGCTGATCGTGGTGGACATGCCCTTCGGCAGCTATGAGGAATCGCCCAACATGGCCTTTCGCAACGCCGCAAAGGTCATGAAGGAAACCTCTTGCGGGGCAATCAAGCTCGAAGGCGGCGCGCGCATGGCCGAAACGATCCGCTTTCTGACCGAACGCGGCATCCCCGTGATGGCGCATATCGGGCTGACACCCCAGTCCAGCCATGTCATGGGCGGGTTCAAGACCCAAGGCCGGGATGAAACGACATGGCAAGCGCATATTGACGACGCCAAAGCCGTGGCAGAGGCCGGGGCCTTCGCGCTGGTGGTTGAAGGCGTGGTCGAGCCGCTGGCCGACAAGATCACCGCCGCCGTGGACATCCCCACCATCGGCATCGGCGCGTCCAGCAAGTGCGACGGCCAGATCCTCGTGCTCGAGGATATGCTGGGCCTGAACCCCTGGGTGCCGAAATTCGTCAAGACCTATGGCGATCTGGGCCCCGCCATCGAACGCGCCGTGTCCGACTACGCCGGAGAGGTGCGCAGCCGCGCGTTTCCCGGCCCCGACAACGTCTATCGCTGAGCGACCACCTCGGCCACCAGATCCTTCAGAAACGCGGCCAGTTCAGGCTCGGGCACCGGGCTGCGGCCCAGCCTGTCGGGCACATCGCGCGGGTCGCGGTTATAGATCACGGCATAATGCGCCAGCGCCATCAGCCAGGCGCCAGTGTCATTCACATGGATATTGTCGCGGAACAGGTCACGGATATCCCCCAGCCCCGGCACTGTGCCTGCCGCAATCGCATCCTTCAGCGCCAGCATGATCGGCGGGCCGGGGATCATATCCACCTGCGGCATGTCGTCGGGGCGATGCGCGTTCACATGGTCCTGCACCTCTTGCCAGCGCGCCCATTCGCGCCTCAGCCTTTCGCGGAAATCCAGCCCCGCGCGCGCCTCGTCATCCTCGCCATCATCGCCGGTCACCCAGCTTGTCCAGGACGCATAAAGCACGGTTTCCGCGCCATTCTCCCAGGCATGGCGCGCCCAGCGCAGCGCCTCGTCCGGGGAATTGTGATAGGTCATGGTATTCAGAAGCGGCACACGCTCGGTCAGCACCAGCAGATCATAGTCCGCGATGTCATGACGCGCATCGACCGGGGATGCGCGGTTGTTCCAGCGCCAGTCCATCGGGCTGCCGGGTATGGTCGAGCGGTCGATGACCGCGCCGCGTCCCCCGGCGGCCTGCACCATCGGCCGCAGCATATCAGGGATCGGATCGGTCAGCGAATGGCCCGACATCACGACACGCGTATCAAGCGGCCGCTCGGCCAGCGCCGCGCCCCCCAGCCCACAGACCACAAGCCCCACTGCCCAGACCCACCGCATCCCCTGTCCTTTCATCTTTGTCCAAATATCCTCAAGGCGGGGAAAGGGGGCGCGAGCGCCCCCAAACCCCGCTCAATTCTCGCGCCGCCCTTCCAGATGCTTGCGCAGCTTCGACGGCGCAGCCTTCTTGCGCCCCTTGTAAGGGTTCTTGTCACCCTGAGAGCGCAGGAAAACCCGGATCGGCGTGCCCGGCATGTCGAACGCCTCGCGCAAGCCATTCACCAGATAGCGCGTATAGGCGGCGGGCAATTCATCAGGGTTGGAACACATGATCACGAAACCGGGCGGCCGCGTCTTGGCCTGCGTCATGTAGCGCAGGCGGATGCGCTTGCCGCCGGGCGCGGGGGGTGGGTGCGCCTCGATCATCGCGCCCAGCCACTGGTTCAGCTTGGCCGTGGGCACGCGGCGGTTCCAGACCTCATGCGCGCGCAGCACCGCCGCATGCAGCCGGTCCAGCCCCTTTCCGGTCTTGGCCGACACCGTGACCAGCGGCGCGCCCCGCAATTGCGGCAGCAAACGCTCGAACCCCTCGCGCAGGGCGCGCAGCTTGTCCTGTTTCGCGTCCTCCTGGTCCCATTTGTTGACAGCCACGACCACCGCGCGACCCTCACGCTCGGCGAAATCGGCGATGCGCAGGTCCTGCTGCTCGAACGGGATCGCGGCATCCAGCAGGACCACGACCACCTCGGCAAAGCGCACGGCCCGCAGCCCATCGGCGACCGAGAGCTTTTCCACCTTGTCGGTCACGCGCGCCTTCTTGCGCATGCCCGCCGTATCGAACACCCGCGTCGGTGTGCCCTGCCACTGCATCGTGACCGAGATCGAATCGCGCGTGATCCCCGCCTCGGGGCCAGTCAGCAACCGGTCCTCGCCCAGAATGCGGTTGATCAGTGTCGATTTCCCGGCATTGGGCCGCCCGATCACCGCGACCTGCAGGGGCCGTGCCACGCTTGGCGCATAATCGGGCGCGTCACCATCGGCATCGGCATCCACATCCACCTCGATCTCGGGCGCATCGGCGGCGGCGCGTTCGGCATAGCCCTCGGCCAGCGGGCGCAGGATGTGATACAGCTCGTCCATCCCTTCGCCATGTTCGGCAGACAGGCGCACAGGCTCACCCAGCCCCAGCGCATAGGCGTCCAGCACCCCGGCCTCGCCCGCGCGCCCCTCGGCCTTGTTCGCGCCCAGAATGACATGATCGGCCCGCTTGCGCAGGATATCGGCGAATCCTTCATCCACGGGCGTGATCCCGGCACGGGCATCAACCAGAAACAGGCAGATATCGGCCATATCCACGGCGCGTTCGGTCAGCCGCCGCATCCGGCCCTGCAGGCTGTCATCATTGGCCTCTTCCAGCCCGGCCGTGTCGATCACGGTAAAGCGCAGATCACCCAGCCGCGCATCCCCCTCGCGCAGATCGCGCGTCACGCCGGGCTGGTCATCGACCAGCGCCAGCCGCTTGCCCACCAGCCGGTTGAACAGCGTCGATTTGCCGACATTGGGGCGGCCCACAATGGCCAGGGTGAAGCTCATGATCTCATGCTCCTGAATGGCAACATGGCCCCGGACATGCCTGGGCCATGCGCAATAACGATCCTGCGGATCTCAGCGATAGGCCGTCAACTGCCCGTTCTGTGACACGACATACATCGTGCCATTCACGACAATCGGGCTGACAGCGGCGCCCGCGCTCAGGCTCGCCTCGCGGATCACCTCGCCCGAGGTCGGGTCGAAACTGCGCATGGACCCGTCCCCCGATCCGACAATCAACCGACCCCCGGCCAGAACCGGGCCGTAATGCGGGAAAATGCCCGCGCGACGGCGCTCACGCTCCTGCGTGTAAAGCGGCAGCTCCGCGCCCCAGATAAATTCGCCCGAATCTGCGTCCAGCCGCACGACGCGGTTGCGGTCGGACAGCAGAAAGATCGACCCGCCCGCAGGCCAGACCGGGCCGTAAGCCGCTTCATCCGCGGTCCAGATCGGGCGTCCATCGCGGCGGTTCAGCGCCATCACACGGCCCGACTGGTTGCCGACATAGATCACATCGCCCTGCACCACCGGATCACCCGTTACATCCGTGACCGAGGCATAGGCCATGCCGATCCGCGTGCCCGCAACGGCGCGGCGCCACATCACCTGCCCGGTGTC
>PWWF01000273.1 GCA_003561595.1 Paracoccaceae bacterium
AAACGCCCCTGCGACTGGCGTTCCCGCCAGACTATCGGGAGCGTCTTTTCCCGAACCTGTTCGCGGTCGGGGATCTGCCCGGCTGGAAAGGCGGCTGATCAGAACGCCTGTCGATCAGTATTGAGAACTGATGGGGGGATACCCTCTCCCCTCAAGGACGCGCGTCCGAGAGGTAGCGTGCGGCGACGTAGCCAGTCATGCTCGGGGCGGCCGCCAGAGACACCCGGCACCACAGCTCACCCACTTCGGTCCTGCATCCGCGACGGATGACAGCAGTCCCGTCCGGCAGGCCAAGGATCACATTGTAGTCCAGCCCGGGTCCGCCGCGGAGCTTCAACAGTTCGGGATCCGCGCCCGTGACCACGGCGCGGCTGGCCGGTGGCGTGGTGCAGCCTGTGACGAACAGGAAAGCCGCGAGCATTGGGATGATGAAACGAAACATGATGCCCCTTGATAACTGCCTGCCTTGAGGCAATCGCTATACGACAGCGTTCCCCGGCCCACCAGTTGCGAAATGGCATCCATAGGCCACCGGGAGCCGGGATGCGCGCCGTATATCGGAGCGGATGACAAGGCAGGCACATCCTGCATCCGCACGCATTATGGGAAAAGCCGACATGCCCTTTCTCGGGAATGCTGGTGGTCTTGACGATATGCCAACCACATATGAACGCTCCCCACCGTGAACAGCCGGCGAGAGTTCACACGGGCCTACCCCGCGCTATCGATCACCCGGCGCAGGCCAAGGCTGCGGGCCAGTTCCTCGGCCCGCGCCTGTGCGGCCGCATCGTCTGGCAGATCATCGGCCTCGGTGCCGTGCCAGCGCATTTCCAGCACCACGGGCACCATCCAGGGGCGCTCGAGCGTCAAGGCCCAGCCAAAAGCCGTTCGGGTCCGCCGCTGGTGCCCCCGACCCGAACTGCGTGACCAGAGGTAGGGGCGCAGTCCCAAGCTGAAATCACCGCAGGGCAGCCGCCTGGGGCGCAGAGCAACCATCGGCATCCGGGCCAGAAGGACACCCCCGGGTTCGACGGTTGCAGTTGGACGCAGCAGGCTCAGTACAACCGGAATAGCCGATATCAGGCCGGACACCAGAAAGGTCAGCGCCACAGCCTGCCCGAACAGTGTTGGCGTGTGGAAAAAGAATATCCAGGAGAGCCACAGGAAGGATCCGACCATCACCATGCGTATGAGCTGCAATCCGTGGGTCAGAATAATCGGCTGCGCCTCTTCGAACACCAGGTTCCGGCGCGGATGCACGCCACGCAGCATCGCGGCGAGCTTTGTCAGATAGGTCTGGAACATGGTGCAATCTTTCGTGACCCTTGATTCAGAAGTCATCGCTCTGATGACATCAGATGCGGTGCAAAGCGCTGCAGGGCATTGATCAGGCGGGGATGATCGCGATGGGGCTCACTGAGCATGTCCACCACAAAACCCGCGCTGCGCATCGCCAGAGGACCATGCGCCGAAGGCACGTTGCGGTTGAATGCGGCAAAAAGCTCCAGCAGCGCGTGGTCCTCGGTGTCGGTAAGAAATTCGACATATCGCCAACCACCGCTGCGGCGGCGGTCACGGCGCTGGGTGATCCGCTCCATGCTGTCCCAGGGCAGAAGAATGCCCATCTCCGGTAGCGAAACGCCGGTTTCATCCACCCGCATCTGCCGGCCAATCGTGGATCCGTATTCACGCGCCTGCTGCACGGCAAGCAGGGCGATCAGCGCCAGCCCGATAGCGACAAGAAGCAACCACCAGTCACCGATGGCAAGGAGGGCGACGATGAGGCAGGCGACCGAGGCAATCGGCACAATCAGCCAGTAAACAACAACCATCACCTTCATGGTGGCATTGCCGAAGATGAAGATCTCGTGCGCGGGTGCGCCCTGTTTGGGTGGGGTCACGTCTGATCCATAGGCATGTATCTTCGGGGGCACAGATGCCTGTGCGTCAATCCTGACGACGACATACAGGACGTGTCGCGGGCTGTCCCCGCGGCCAGGATGAGGCATAAGGCGCCACGGAATCTCTTGGGAGGTTTTGCACCCTCTCTTGAGCGAGAGTGTGCTGAATTGCAACATCCGGGCAGTCGAGTGTGCCTGATGTGTTCGTTCGCACCATCGCCCCGGTCCCAGTGCCCCGGTCCCAGTACCCCGTTCCCAGTACCCCGATTCCAGTACCGTTGTGTCGGCAATAACCCGCGCGCTCCGGACTGCCAAAGAGAGTTTTGGCACATGTCGAGGCGATGCTGGAGAATGCGCAGGTTCCAGCGCTCGATATGCCTGATCGATCTATAGCGCCACAGCCACCTGCCATCCCACCGGATGGGTGGAGGAGCCCACAAGACGGGCTCCTGATCCTGTCGAGCGGCGCGGCGCCACAACCCATGTGCAGCAGCTCGGCGGCCAGAGACCCGGTCCGGTTCACTCATGTGGTCCAGGCCAGGGCGTCCGTGGGCCTGCCGAACAGGTAGCCTTGTCCAAATTCCACACCAAGCTGCAATGCCGCCTGGCGTTCATTTTCCGTCTCGATTCCTTCCGCAACCAGCGTGGTGCCTGTCTCGCGCGCGAAGCCGGCCATCGCGGCGACCATTGCGCGCTTTGCCTGACTTTCAGATAATCCTGTTACAAGCGAACGATCCAGCTTTATCATGTCAGGTACCAAGGAGAGGATATGCTGAAAACTTGCATAGCCTGACCCGACATCATCAACAGCGAGCCGCACGTTGGCGGCACGCAACGGCGCGAGATCTGCGATAAGTTGTTGATAGTTTTCAACGGCATCGTGCTCGGTAAGCTCAAGCACTATCCGTTCAGGTCGACCCGAGAGGATGATGGTCCGGAACTCTGGATCCGCAACTGTCCCGGCGGAAACATTGACCGACAGATAACATCCCTCCTGTAGTTGCGATACAGTTGAAACTGCGGATCTGACAGCCGCCGTTTCGAGCGAAGCCTGGAGCTGAACTTGTCCTGCCGCCTTGAATACGTCGTCCGGTGGCAACCCGTTTTCAAAGCGCGTCAACGCCTCATACCCCGAGGTCAGCCATGTGTTGATGTGCTTTATCGGTTGAAAAACGGTGCGGAACGCGCGTGACTGAATGAGCGTCTCGACCTCCTTTTGCAACCGTGCATACTGCTGATCTTCTTCTCGTGCCCGTGCGATACGCTGGCCTACGAGTGTGCCGAGCAGTTCCATAACTTTGATATCCCGGTCCGAGATTGTTTGATTAACCTTCGTGCTGAAGCAACACAGCATGCCATATGTGTCACCTTCGTCCCATATCGGGACGCTCATGTGCGTCCCGATACCTATGTCGCGTGTAGCGCTCAGACCGGATGAGGACGGGTGTGTTTGTGCGTCAACGATCAACCGAGGCATGCGTCCATCCGCGACACGCTGGCAGAACGACCATTCACGCGGCCCTGCGTCACCTTCCTGTAACGCCAGTGTCTCTGCCCCGGGTCCCAGTTCGAGCAGCTCGATATAGCGCATATTACCTGCGAAATGTGATATGAAGGCCACATCCATGTCGAAATACGAGCGGACGGCTGTCAGCAACTCTCGCAAATCGACCTGGAGGCTGTCTGATCTTCCTACGGCAACTCCGCGAATGATATTCAATAGCCGTTCGGGAATCGTCAGTTCTCCTCGATCAACCCTTGTGGTCCGGCGCTTGTTCCATGATGATCCGGGGGAAAGCCGCGACGATGGAGTTTCCACTGTCTTTCGCGGGATAGCCTGTTCATTCAGGCTGGATGTGACGCCTCATCTTCAGGTTGTGTTTGCTCAGGCGACGCCACTCTTGCGGGCATGATGGAGGTTGTCAATGAACATTGCGATGTTTGGGTGAACCTCCCCTACCAATCCCGTAGGTTGGAAGGGGCTTGTGGCGGCGCTCCGGGCCAGAGGCGGCCACATCATCAATTCCCAAAACACTGAACCCGCGCACCGCGCGCAAGCCCGTCGCATGCGCCACGCGCCCCGGCCTCAGCCGTTTCAGGCCCGCCGCAATTGCGCGGGGTCCAGTTCAACCGCCACCTTGCGCT
>PWWF01000041.1 GCA_003561595.1 Paracoccaceae bacterium
ATCGGGACCTGTCCGGAATATAAAAAACAGAGGGGCAGGACAGCTTGTGCTGTCCTGCCCGTTAGCAAAGCATGCCTTAGTTCAGGCCAAACGCCTCAAGGTCCATGTCAGCGATCTGGGCCGTCACCGGGAAGAACCCGGCGCGGATCACATCTTCCTGGCCCTGCTGGCTGTAGACATAGCGAACGAATTCGGCGCGCAGCGGCTCGAGATCTTCGTTCGGGTCAACATTCATGTAGACGAACAGGAAGCGTGCAATCGGGTATGCACCCGACGGCGCGTCATCAGTGGTGTAGCAGGTGCCGTCTTCGCCGCGGATATCAAGCGCGCGAACGTCAGCCGTTGCATAGCCAACACCCGAGTAGCCGATGCCGCCCAGGTCAGCCGCAACACCCTGGATCACGGTCGAGGAACCGGGCTGTTCGCGCACTTCGGGGCTGAAGTCGCCGCCGAACAGGGCCACGTCACGGAAGAAACCGAAGGTGCCCGATGCCGAGTTGCGGCCATAGGCTGCGATCGGACGGTCCGCCCATTCGCCTTCGGCACCCAGTTGCCCCCAGGTGGTGATCGCCTCATCGGCGCCACCATTGCGGGTCGACGAGAAGATGGCGTCAACTTCCTGCATCGAGATGCACTCGACAGGGTTGTCACGGTGCACGAACACACCGATGCCATCAATCGCGCCGCGCAGCGGCAGCGGCTCATAGCCGAAACGGGCCTCGAAGTCCTCGATTTCCGAGCCACGCATTGCGCGCGACATCGGGCCGAACTGGGCGGTACCTTCGATCAGGGCGGGCGGGGCGGTGCCCGACCCAGCACCCTGAATCTGCACATTCACATTCGGGTAGAAGCTGCGGAAGCCTTCCGACCACAGCGTCATCAGGTTGTTCAGCGTGTCCGACCCGATCGAGGTCAGGTTGCCCGACACGCCCGACGCGGCCTCATAGACCGGCAGGTTGGGATCGACCGAGTCAGCCTGTGCTATACCGACCGACAGGGCCAGTGCGGAAGCAGACAGCGAAAGAGTGAGGGATGTGCGCATGAAACGCTCCTTTGAAATTGGCGTCCGGACCGGGACGTTCCGGTGCGCCCCGTCTAGCGGCCCTGCATGACAGGTTTGTGACAATCGTTTAATTTCCGGCGTCGCGCCGGGAACGCTCTGCCACAGGTTGAAAAGGGGCGTCTCGGAGGGTGTTGATCTGGCCGGTTTTCGGGGCGTTCCGGGGTCTGTGCCGCGTATTTGCACATCGCGCCGCCCGGCCCTGTTGTGGACGAATCGCTCTGGCATCGGCCCGTCATGACCGGGCCATCACGCCGCGCATTGCATTCTTGCGTGCCATCCTCTAGCGCCCATCATACACAGACAAGATCAGCAACGGGGATCTGCATGAGCTATCTGGAAGCCGTGATTCTGGGCCTTGTGCAGGGCATCTTCATGTTCGTGCCGGTCAGCTCGACCGCGCATCTGGTCGTGACCCAGCATCTGATGATCGCCCAGGGGTCCGACATGCCCGCGCCGGAAAGCCCGGCGATGATCCTGTTTGACCTGATCGTGCATGTCGGCACGCTGGTATCCATCGCCATCGTGTTCCGCAAAAGCCTGTCGGCGCTGTTGCGCCGCACCTGGGGGGAATCGCTGGCTTGGGCCGGGCGGTCGGCCGCGGGGCCGGGGCCCTTTACGCGGCTGTTTGCGATGGGGTTGCTGACAGTGCTGGTGACAGGCGTGCTGGGGCTGATCCTCAAGAGCCTGTTCGAAAAAGTCTTTGCCGCGCCGCAGGTGCTGGTCATCACGCTGTCGATCACCGCGCTTTTGCTGTTCATCACCGACCGCCTGCCCCGCCGTCCTCTGGGGATCAAGGCCATCGGGCCGCGCATGGCCATCCTGATCGGGCTGGCGCAGACGGCGGCGCTGATCCCCGGCATCAGCCGCAGCGGCATCACCATCATCGCAGGCCTGTTTGCCGGGCTGAAACGCCGCTGGGCCGCTGAATACAGCTTTCTGGTCGCGATCCCCACGATTCTGGCGGCAAGCGCGCTGCAGGGGATCGAGGTGTTTCGCGGCGACGGGATCGAGGGCGTGGGCGCCGGGCCGATGCTGGTGGGCTTCATCGTCGCGGCCATTTCGGGGACCGTGGCGCTGAAGCTGGTGCTGGCGCTCCTGTATAAAGCCCAGTTGAAGGTGTTTTCAGTCTATCTGGTCGCCTTGGCCGCAGTGATCGGGTTCGGGGTGCTGGACGGCATTTTGTAAGGCGGCGCGCTCACGCCGCCTCCGCCTTGGCGGCCAGATCGCGCGCGATGGCAAAGGCGCCGCGCACCCGGTCCTTGTCGGTCTTCCAGTCCTGCTGCACCACGATCTTGTTGTCGCGGATCTTCGCCCGCGCGCCCTGTTCCTGCACAAAGGCCACCAGCCCGGCGGGGTTGGCGAATTTGTCATTGTGGAACTGGATCGTCGCGCCCTTGGGCCCCGCATCAAGCTTCGCGATGCCCGCGCGCTTGCATTCGGCCTTGATGCGCATGACCACCAGAAGCGTGTTCACTTCGCGCGGCAATTTGCCGAAACGATCGATCAACTCGGCGGCGAACCCCTCAAGCTCGACCTTGCTGGTCAATGCCGATAGCCGCCGATAGAGGCCCAGCCGCACATCCAGATCGGGCACATAGTCTTCGGGGATCAGCACAGGCACGCCCAGATTGATCTGCGGCGCCCATTGGCCTTCCAGATCATCGACCGATGTCACCTCGCCCGAGCGGATGCGGGCAATCGTCTCTTCGAGCATCTGCTGATAGAGCTCATACCCCACTTCCTTGATATGGCCGGACTGTTCTTCGCCCAGAATATTGCCCGCGCCGCGCAGATCCATATCGTGGCTGGCCAGATTGAACCCCGCCCCCAAACTGTCGAGCGAGGCCAGCAATTTCAGCCGCCGCCCGGCCTGCGGGGTCAGCGGACTGCGCGGTTTCGTGGTCAGGAAACAATAGGCCCGCGTCTTGGACCGCCCCACACGCCCGCGTATCTGGTAAAGCTGCGCGAGGCCGAACATATCGGCGCGGTGCACGATCATTGTGTTGGCGCGCGGAATATCCAGACCCGATTCCACGATGGATGTCGCCAGCAGCACATCGTATTTGCCATCGTAAAAGGCGTTCATCCGGTCATCCAGCTCGCCCGCCGCCATCTGGCCATTGGCGATCACGAAACTGACCTCGGGGACATGCTCGCGCAGGAAGCTCTCGATCTCTGGCAAATCCGAGATGCGCGGGACCACAAAGAAGCTCTGCCCGCCGCGATAATGTTCGCGCAACAGCGCCTCGCGGATGGTGAGCGTGTCCAGCTCGCTGACATAGGTGCGGATGGCAAGACGATCCACCGGCGGGGTCTGGATGATCGACAGATCGCGCACGCCCGTCAGCGACAGTTGCAGCGTGCGCGGGATGGGGGTCGCGGTCAGGGTCAGCACATGGATATCGCTGCGCAATTCCTTCAGCCGTTCCTTGTGGGTGACGCCGAAATGCTGTTCCTCATCAATCACCAACAGGCCCAGATTGGCGAATTTCACGCCCTTGGCCAGCAGCGCATGGGTGCCGATGCAGATATCGACCGTGCCCTTGGTCAGCCCTTCGCGCGTGGCGGCTGCCTCCTTGGCGGACACAAAACGCGACAAGGGTTTGACGGTGATGGGAAATCCGCGAAAGCGGTCGGCGAAGGTCTTGTAATGCTGGCGCGCGAGCAGCGTGGTGGGCGCGATAACGGCGACCTGCACGCCGGACATCGCAGCGATAAAGGCCGCGCGCATCGCCACTTCGGTCTTGCCAAAGCCCACATCCCCCACGACGAGGCGATCCATCGGGCGCCCGCTCTCGAAATCCTCCAGCACATCGGCGATGGCGGAGAGCTGGTCATCGGTTTCGGCATAGGGAAAGCGCGCGAGGAATTCATCCCACATGCCCTGCGGCGGGTCGAACTGGGGCGCCTTGCGCAACTGACGCTCGGCGGCAATGCGGATCAGCTTGTCCGCAATCTCTCGGATGCGTTGTTTCAGCCGCGCTTTCTTGGCCTGCCACGCGCCCCCGCCCAGCTTGTCGAGCAGCCCTTCTTCGTGCCCATAGCGCGACAGCAACTCGATATTCTCGACCGGCAGGAACAGCCGGTCGCCGCCTGCATATTCCAGCGCGATGCATTCATGCGGCGCGCCCATGGCGGAAATCGTCTCCAACCCCGTGTAGCGGCCCACGCCATGATCGACATGCACGACCAGATCACCGGGCGAGAGGCTCTGCGCCTCGGTCAGGAAATTCTCGGCCCGTTTGCGCCGCTTCGCGCGGCCCACCAGCCGTTCGCCCAGCACATCCTGTTCGGAAATGACCGTCAGGCCCGGCGCTTCGAACCCGGCATCCAGCGGCCAGACCGCCAGATACAGCCCCCCTGCCCCCTCTGCCATCTCGCGCGCGGTGGAAATGCTTTGAACGCCAGACGCGCCGTGATCGGCCAGCAGGCCCGCCAGCCGCTCGCGCGCGCCCTCGGAAAAGCTGGTCACGACGACATGCGCGCCCGCGCGTTTCTCGGTGATGTGGGCAGCCAGCGCGTCAAAGACATTGGCCTCGGCCTGGCGTTCTGGCGCGAAACTGCGCCCCGCGCGCCCGCCTGCATCAACCACGCCCGGCCCCGGCGGCACGCGCAGCGGGTTGAGTTGCAGCACCCGGCGGGGCTGCAGGGCCGCGGCCCAGCTTTCCTCATCCAGATATAGCAGGTCAGGCGGGCAGGGTTTATAGACCGTGTCGAGCCGCCCCTTGGCGCTCATCGCTTCGCGCCGCGCGTCATACTGATCGGCGATCCCGTCCCACCGGGCAATGCGCGCGGGGTCAAGCTGGTCGTCCAGCATGACCGGCGCGCCGGGCAGATAGTCGAACAGGGTTTCCATCCTTGCATGGAAAAAGGGCAGCCAATGCTCCATCCCCTGATGCTTGCGCCCGGCGCTGACGGCCTCGTATAGCGGGTCATCACTGCCCGCCGCGCCAAATTCGATCCGGTAATTCTGGCGAAAGCGGGTGATGGCGGCGTCATCGAGGATGATCTCGGACACGGGCGCAAATTCCACGCGCTCCAGCCGTTCCAGACTGCGCTGGCTGACCGGGTCGAAGCGGCGCGCAGAATCCAGCACATCGCCGAACAGGTCCAGCCGGACGGGGCCCGTCTCTCCGGGCGGGAAGATGTCGAATATGCCGCCCCGGATCGCGAAATCGCCCGGCTCCGTGACCGTGGGCGATTGCGCAAAGCCCATGCGCACCAGCCAGGCGCGCAAGGCCCCTTCATCGATGCGGCGGCCCACCTGCGCGGCAAAGGACGCGCCCGCGACCGTATCGCGCGCAGGCACACGCTGCTGCGCGGCGGAAAGCGTGGTCAACAACACGAACGGCCCCGGCACCCCATGCGCCAGCGCGGCCAGCGTCGCCATGCGTGCGCTCGCAATCTCGGGATTGGGCGAGACGCGGTCGAAGGGCAGGCAATCCCAGGCGGGAAAGCGCAGCACGCTCAGCCCCGGCGCGAGAAAGGCCAGCGCCTGCGCCATCGCCTCGGCCCGTTTGTCATCGCGCGCGACATGGATCACGGGGCGGTCGGCGCGCGCCACTTCCTGCGCCAGCAGGCGCGCGTCAAACCCCTCGGGCGCGCCGCCCAGTTGGATACGCTCTGCGCTCATCAGCCTCTCACATGCTCAGGACAGGGCGGCTCATGACATAGAGCATGCCCCAGACTGCGGTCACGAAAATCGACACAAGACCAAGGAACTGCACCCAGAACCGGTGCCGCAGCATCGCCCGGCACAGCGCCGCCCCTTCCAGCCCCTGACGTTCCACGCGAAAGGCCAGCCGCAGCGCCATCACCCGCACGATCAGCATGGGCACGAACAACAAAAACAGCGCCTGCGCGAATTCGACCTGATAATGAAACGCCATCAGCAACAGCGCCGTCATCAGCCCGGCATTGAAGGCCAGCGCCCAATGCCCTGCCCTGCGGATGAACTCCAGCCTGCGCCGGACATGGATGCGCACCAGATCCTGCAGGTCCGTCACGCTCTGTTCGTCGCCCCTGCGCGCGCGCAGGATCAGATCATAGGGCGCGCCCAGCGTGACGCGCGTAACCGCCGACCAATAGACCGCCAGCACGATCCAGAACCAGAGCGAGGAAAAGGACCGCATGTTGATCAGGCTGAAGATATTTTCGATCAGGAACACGCCGCCTGCCATTCTGCGCCCTGCGGCGCCATTGCCGTTCTTAGGCGCCCTCATTGCACTGCCCTGCGCCCCGGTGCAAGCGCCTGCGCGTCTGTGCCCGTGATGCAGGCATGGTATCGCTACCAGTGCAAGATTGCGCTAACGCCTTCAATTCGGGCAGGTTTCGCCCTTTTTTGCGCGCAGCCCCAAAGCTATAGACGGGGGGCAAGATCAGGCATCGGCGGAGCATCGACATGACAATCACCATCGGAATCAACGGATTTGGCCGGATCGGGCGCTGCACACTGGCCCATATCGCCGAGGCCGCACGCAATGATGTCGAGGTCGTCAAGATCAATGCCACCGGCCCGATTGAAACCAATGCCCATCTGCTGAAATATGATTCCGTGCATGGCCGCTTTCCCGGCACGATCCGCGTCGATGGCGATGCGCTGGATCTGGGGCGCGGGCCGATCAAGGTCATGTCCACCTATGAGCCCCAGGAGCTGGACTGGGAGGGTGTCGATGTCGTGCTGGAATGCACCGGCAAGTTCAACGCCCGCGACAAGGCGGCGGTGCATCTGGACCGGGGCGCAAGCCGGGTGCTGGTGTCGGCCCCCGCAAAGCAGGCCGATGCAACCATTGTCTACGGGGTGAACCATCGCAGCCTGCGGCCCGATCATCTGGTCGTGTCGAACGGGTCCTGCACCACGAATTGCCTCGCCCCGCTGGCCAAGGTGCTGAATGATGCCATCGGGATCGAGTCGGGCATCATGACCACCGTGCACAGCTATACCGGCGATCAGCCGACGCTCGACCGCCGCCATGCGGACCTGTATCGCGCCCGCGCGGCAGCGATGGCGATGATCCCCACCTCGACCGGGGCCGCGAAAGCGCTGGGTGAGGTGCTGCCCGAACTGGCGGGCAAACTGGACGGAACCGCGCTGCGCGTGCCCACGCCCAATGTCAGCGCCGTGGACCTGAGTTTTCAGGCCGCGCGCGATGTAAGTGTGGATGAGGTGAATGAGATCGTGCGCAAGGCCGCTGCCGGGTCGATGGGCGCGGTGCTGGCCTATGACCCCGAGCCCAAGGTCTCGATCGATTTCAACCACACGACGCACAGCTCCATCTTCGCGCCGGAACAGACCAAGGTGGTGGGCCGCACGGTGCGGGTGCTGGCCTGGTATGACAACGAATGGGGCTTTTCCTGCCGCATGGCCGATGTGGCTGCGGCGATGGGGCGGCTGATCCACTGAGCAGGATCACCGGGTTGGCAAATGAGGGGCCGCGCCGAGAGGTGCGGTCTTTTTGCTGTGTTGAGAGGCTGCTTTGCGGGACATTGCGGTCATTCACACTGGCCTGCCAACCGGTTAAACCGCAGGCATGAAAATACGCAATTTCAAACCCGATGACGCCGCGTCGCTTGCCTCGATCTTTCATGAGGCTGTTCGTGCCGTGGGCAGAAAAGATTACAGTCAAGCTCAGGTAGACGTGTGGAGCCCTCAGCCAGTCCCGGCCGACAAATTTCTCGCCCGTGTGTCCGATGGTCGATCTGTTTTCGTCGCTGTGAGCGAAAATGATAAACCGATTGCTTTCATAGAGTTAGAAGAAAACGGTCATATTGACTGCTTCTACTGCCACCCCGATGCCGTCGGAACCGGTGTTGGGACGGCGCTTTTTGAGCAGCTCGAAAGCGCTGCGTTGGCAGCGGGGTTGTCCCGTCTTTATGTAGAGGCCAGTGAAGCGGCTCGCCGCTTTTTTCTTGGCAAGGGGTTCAGTCTCATCAATCGACGGGATTTTGAGCGGAACAACGTCCAGATGCACAATTACCTGATGGAAAAGAACTTCCGCTAAAAGGGGCTCACCTGCGCCAACCTGCCTCACTTCCCCCCGTGGGTTTGACCATGCTACACATGCACAAAATTGAAAAGGTGCATTCATGTTCAAACTCCTGCCCGCGCTGGCCCTGCTGATCCTTACATCCTCTCCTGCCCCCGCGCAGCAAATCTTCACGGCCCAACCCTCTGCGCAGGAATTGACGGACGCGCCGGTCCTGCTGGTCGATATCCGCCAGCCGCATGAATGGGTTCAGACGGGCGTGCTGCCCAATGCGCTGCTCCTGCCCTTCGACAACCCCGATCAGTTTCTCGACGCGCTGCAGCCGCATCTGGAGCCGGGTCAGCCCGTGGCGCTGATCTGCCGCACGGGCAACCGCACGGCGCGCGCGGCGCAGATCATCGCGCCAGAGCTGTCGGTTCCGGTGATCGATGTCGCAGGCGGCATGTTCCGCCTGCTGCACGCAGGCTACACGCCCGCAGCCCCGACAGCCGCGCAGGGCTGCACCATCTGCTGATCGGTGCTCAGCCCGCCTTGCGCGGTTCGCCGTCCTCGGCCTCGACCTCGGCCTCAACCACCTGTTCCTGCGTGTCCTCGGGCTTGGGTTTGTCGGGGCCGGGCAGGCTGCCCACGATCAGCGGCAGCAATTCGCTTTGCGTGGCCGAGGGGCCGGAACTGTCGGGGACATCGCGCCAGGTCAGCGTGTCGAAGGCATTGCAATTCTCGCAGATCGCCTGCCAGGACGCATGGACATGCTGGCACTTGTCGCACACCCATTGCGGGCCACGCGGCGCGGTCAGTGCACGTGCCAGCCAGCCGCGCACGACCGCGTCATCCGACCCTTCGCCCCGTTCGATCGCGGCCATGATCGTCAGCGCCCGCACCGTGGGCGCCGTTTCATAGAGATCCCCCAGGGCGCGGCGGGCAGCGGGGAAATCTTCTGCCGCGATCAGCAATTCGGCTTTCAGCAGGCGCGTCTCCGCCGCATCCGGGTGCAGCTTGAGCAGCTTGCCAAAGCGCGAAAGCCGCTGCGTCGGGCTTTCATCCTTCTCGATGGCGGCAAAGGCGGCGGCAAGCTCGGGATGCGGCTGCGCTTTCCACGCCTTGCGGATGGCGCCTGCGGCGTAGCGCGTCTTGCCCTGTGCCACCAGCGCCTGCGCGGCCTGCACGGCCGCAGGCACCAGATCGGGCGAGAGGCGATTGGCCTCTATCGCGGCCTCGCGTGCGCGGCCCAGCTCGCCCTTGGCGGCCAGTTTGTCGGCCTCTTGCAGCGCCAGCACGGCATCGCGCCTGCGCCAGATATCGCGCGGCAAATGACCCGAGGATTTCTTGACCATCAGCGTCTTGCGCGCGCCGCCCCAATCCTCGGCCGCGGTCTGCAGATCCAGCAGCGTGTTCTGCGTGCGCTCATGCGCGGGTTGCATTTCCAGCGCCTTGACGGCCAGCGCGCGGGCCTTTTCCGTGTCGCCCGCATCCAGCTTGGCGCGGATCAGCCCCTGCACGCCCACAAAGCGCGAGCGGTTGTCATCCAGAAGCGCCTTGTAATGCGTGATCGCCAGATCGGTGTTGCCCTTCATTTCCGCCGATTGCGCGATCAGAAGCGAGGTCATGACAGGCCGGTTCAGCAATTTATGCGCCTTTTCCGCCTTGGCGATCGCCGCCTTGCCGTCGCCTTCGGCCTGCGCGATCATCGAGGATAAAAGCGCATCCAGCCCGCGCTTTTCGCGGTTGCGCGTGAAAAAGCGGCGGATCGCGGTTTCATCGCCATTCATGAAACGCAGCACGGCCACGGACAGGCCCAGCAATTTCAGCACCAGCCACAGCGCCACCAGCGCCGCGACCAGCGCGATCAGCGCCTGCATGGGGCCGAGCACGAATTCCATGTCGAAAATCTGCAGCCCCACTGTCTGGCCGCTATCCATGACCTGCCCGGCACCATAGGCCAGACCGATCACCACCGCGACAAAGAACAGGATCTTGATAAGCGTCCAGAACATCCGTTTTTCCCTATTCTGTCGAAATGCTGTCGGTCAGGTCAGGCAAGGCTGCATCGGCGGCCAGCCGCGCCTCGGCGCCGCTGGTCCAGCCTGACAGGCTGTCCTGCGCCTGCTGCGGCAGATCGGCGATTTCATCAAGGGCCGCGCTCAGGTCACCCGCCTCGACATGGGCGCCCGCGCGCGACAGGATCGCATCGGCGCTGTCCCCCTCGCGCGGGGCGGTGGAGCGTGCCCCCACCTGCGCGCGCAGGAAATTGCCCAGCCGTTCGGTCGTGCTGTCGGCGGGGGCGGTCTGCAATGTCTCGCGCAGGGCCGCGCGGGCGGCGGCGGGGAAGTCATCCTGCAAGGTCTCGAGCGTCGGGACACCTGTACTTGCCGGGCCTGCCAGCGCTTGCGGAACATCCACGCCGCCCTGTTCAAGCTGCGTGATGGCATCGGGGTAAGGCGCGCCGCTGCGCAGCGCGGCCTGCATGCTCTCCAGGCCCGCGCGTGCCAGCGCAGTGTCAACTGCTGCTTCGGCCTCGGCAACGCGGCGTTCGGACAGATCGCGCAGATCGGCCATCTCGGCGCGCAACTCGTCCAACTCGCCGCGTAGCGATGACAGGGCGTCATCCTGTTCGGCCATGATCTCGGCGCGCTGTGCGGCCAGTGCGTCAATACGCTCTTCCAACGGGGCCAGATCGGGGCCGTCCTCGGCCTGGAGCGCGGCGCTCAACTGCTCGAGTTCCTCATCCACGCCAGAGAGATCGCGCAACGCGTCCAGATCGCTGCGGAGGCTGGCAATCTCATCCTCGACCGCCGCCAGATCGGTGGGGGGCGGCAGACCGTCCATATCGGCGCGCAGGCTGTCGATCTCGCCCTGCAGCGCGGTAAGCTCGGCGCTGGTATCGGGCGCAGGATCATCCGCGCTCAGCAGGTAATGCGCGCCAAAGCCGATGCCCCCGGCGATGATCCCGCCCAGTACCAGCGGCACAAAGCCATTGCGCGGCGGCGGGGGTGGCGGGTCAGAGCGTTTGCGGTCCGCCTCCGGCTCGGGCGCAATGCCGGGCGCGGCAAACGCTGCCGCCCCCGCCACAGCCGCGGGGGGATCGTCGCGCTCTGCATCAGTGGTTTCGTCTGCGGATGAAACGCCGGCCTTGTCAGCGGATGCTGCCTCGGGCGTCGCGTCCGCAGGGGTATCGCTGGCCGCGCTGCCAGTGTCGGGTGCCTCCGTCGCGACCGGGCTGCCCTGCGCGGGATCGCTACTGTCAGGCCTCGCTTCTGCTGCGGCGTCGGTGGGGAACGATGGGTCAGACGCATCCGCACCTGGCACCGGATCTGGGGTCGGCCTCTCGGCCTCGGATGTGGTTGACGGGCCATCGGCCGCTGCAAGGCTGTCCTGGCCGTCCGGCACGGTGCTCTCACTCGTCACCGGTTCCGATTGCGCACTGCCCGAGACAGTATCGGCGCTGTCCTGTTCCGGCAGGGCGGTATCCTTCGCGTCAGGCTCAACCACATTCTCGGTTGCGGGTTTCGCCCCCGCCCGGCGCGGCGCGCTCTTGCGGCCTGCGCCCGGTTTGCGCGGTCCTGTCGCGCCGCCCCTGGTGGTCGATTTTCGTGTCAAGACGTGCCCCCATCTCCCTGCGCCGCAGTGCAGCGGCTGGAAAATACCTTATCGTGGCTTTTTCAAAGGCTCAAGTGCCGCCTGCAGAGCCAGAATTCCTGCGAGCATGGCAGGAGCATCCGGGCGCGCGGCCACATGAACACCCCGCCAGACCAGCCCGCGCGCGCCGTTATCAGGCCCGGCAAGGGCGGCATCGCGTGCCGCCGCGCTGATCGCAAGCAGATGCAGATGCGCGGCATCCGGTCGCAGGGGGGCGAGGGAAGCGACCAGCAACCGCGCGGATCGTGGTGAAAAAACAGGCAGAACCAGATCGCCACCCCGCGCCACCCGCGCCGCCGCCTCATCAGGCAATCCCAGCGCCTCTTGCCGGTAGACCAGCCGCGCCTGCGCGTCGATGCCCTGCGCGCATAATTCCGCTGCGATATCCATGGCTGCATGGGTCCCGCGCAGATGCAGCACGGGCTGGCGCGGCGGGTCCGCAATCAGGGCTGCGCGCAGCGACACGGCATCCCCGCCCGCGACATGAACCTGCGCGAACCCTGCCGCCCGCGCCGCCTGCGCCGTGCGCGGGCCCACACACCAGATCGGCCAGTCGCGCCGCGCGCTGGCGCCCGCCAGGGCCGTGACCGCGTGCTGCGATGTGACGATCAGGCTGCGCGCGCCCGCCAGCACCTCCTGCGGCACCGGCAGCGTTTCGATCCGCAAAAGCGGCGCGCAGACAACCTCGCCCCGCCAGCCCGCCTGCCGCGCATCATGTGCAAACCGCGCGCTTTCATCTCTTGGGCGCGTGAGAAACAGGCAGGGGGGCATCGGGGCACCTTTGCAAGGGTCACACGGGATTGTGCGTGCCTGACCCGAGTGGTAGCTGATGACGGCCCAGATTGGCAACCGGAGCCCAAATGACGGCCACAGCCCCCCGCCCCCTGCCCGACCCCCTGCCCGATCCCCTGACCGTGCTGGGGATCGAGAGCAGTTGCGACGATACCGGCGCAGCGCTTGTGCGCCACCATGCGGGCAGCACGCCCGCGATCCTGTCCAATATCGTGATCGGGCAGAATGCGCTGCATGCCGGTTTCGGCGGCATTGTCCCCGAGATTGCCGCGCGCGCCCATGCCGAAAAGCTCGACCTTGCAGTCGAAGAGGCGCTGGATCAGGCGGGTCTGTCGCTGGGGGATGTGGATGCGATAGCCGTGACCGCCGGGCCTGGGTTGATCGGGGGGGTGCTGTCGGGCGTGATGCTGGCCAAGGGGCTGGCGACTGCGCGCGGCCTGCCGCTGCTGGGCGTGAACCATCTGGCGGGCCATGCGCTGACCCCGCGCCTGACCGGGCCGCTGGCATTTCCCTATCTGATGCTCCTGGTCTCGGGCGGGCATTGCCAGTTCCTGCTGGTCAATGGCCCCGACAGCTATCGCCGTCTGGGCGGCACGATTGATGATGCGCCGGGTGAGGCATTCGACAAGGTCGCGAAACTGCTGGGCCTGCCCCAGCCCGGCGGCCCGGCGGTCGAGGCAGAGGCCACAAAGGGCGATTCCGCACGCTTTGCCCTGCCCCGCCCGCTGGCCGACCGTCCCGGCTGCGACATGTCGTTTTCCGGGTTGAAAACCGCCGTGCTGCGCCAGCGCGATCTGCTGGTTGCGGACCATGGGGGGCTGCGCGCGCAGGACCGCGCGGATCTGTGCGCCGGGTTTCAGGCGGCAGTGGCCGATCTGCTGGCGCTCAAGACCGCCCGCGCGCTGCAGGCCGCCGAGACGCCCCTGCAAGCGCTTGCCGTCGCAGGCGGCGTGGCCGCCAACCGTGCCTTGCGCGCGCGGCTGGAGGATGTGGCCAAAGCCGCCGGGCTGGCTTGCATCGCGCCGCCGCTCGCGCTGTGCACGGACAATGCCGCGATGATCGCCTGGGCCGGGATCGAGCGTCTGCGCGCGGGCGGCACCCCCGATGACATGCAGCTTTCCGCCCGCCCGCGCTGGCCGCTCGATACAAGCGCCGCGCCGATGCTGGGCTCGGGCAAACGCGGGGCCAAGGCATGAGCCACCCCCATTCGAGAGGAGCGATATCATGAGTGTGGCCATTCTGGGCGCCGGGGCTTTCGGCACAGCGCTTGCCTGCGCGCTGGGTGAGGCGACATTGTGGTGCCGCGACCCCGAACAGGCCGAGGCGCTGGAGCGCGCGCGCGAAAACCGCCAGCGCCTGCCCGATGTGCCCCTGCCCGAGGGCGTGCGCGTCACCCACAGGATCGAGGATGTGACCGCCGGGACTGTGCTGCTGGCCATCCCGATGCAGGCCACGCGCGCCTTTCTGGACACGCATCGCGCGCAGCTTGGGGACCGGGTGCTGGTGGCGTGCTCCAAGGGCATTGATCTGGAAGCGCTGATCGGCCCTGTGGGTGTGATCCGCGCCACCCTGCCCGACACGCGCGCCGCACTCCTGACCGGCCCCAGCTTTGCCCATGACATCGCGCGCGGGCTGCCCACGGCACTGACGCTGGCCTGCGCGGATGAAACCCTTGGCGCCGCGCTGCAAGAGCAACTGGCCACGCCGAATCTGCGGCTTTACCGCAATGGCGATGTGATCGGGGCGGAACTGGGCGGCGCGCTGAAAAACGTGATCGCGATTGCAGCCGGTATCGTGATCGGCGCAGGTCTGGGCGAGTCGGCGCGCGCGGCCCTGATGGCGCGCGGCTATGCCGAGATGCAGCGCCTGGCCGTGACCCTGGGTGCAGAGGCCGACACGCTTGCGGGCCTGTCCGGCCTGGGCGATCTGATCCTGACCTGCGGGTCCGAGAAATCGCGCAATTTCCGCTACGGGCTGGCGCTGGGCCGGGGCGAGAGCTTCGACAGCGCCACCACGGTCGAGGGCGCGGCAACCTCGCGCGCGGTCGCGCGGCTGGCCCGCGAACGCGGCATCGACATGCCCATCACCCGTATGGTCGCCGCCCTGATCGAAGGCTATCTGACCCTGAGCGAGGCGCGCGACGCGCTTCTGGCCCGCCCCCTGACCGATGAATGAAAAGGACAAGAGATGCCGCTTTACATGATGCTCTGCACCGACAAGCCCGGCGCGATAGAGACACGCAAGGCCACGCGCGAGGCGCATCTGGCCTATGTTGCCGAAACCGGCTGCGTCAGCCTTGCCGGGCC
>PWWF01000252.1 GCA_003561595.1 Paracoccaceae bacterium
GCCGCAAGATGTTCGAGAGTGCGCGCGTCCGCCGAGGGTTTGCCATCGACGATCTTGCGTTTGTAATTCTGATACACCGGTGTTTTTTCCCATGGCAGACCATCTATCCAGCGCAGGCGGCAGGACACGAAAACGATATGTCTTGACGTATCGACGAATTCGAATGCCCTGCTTGCGTACGCGTCGCTGACGACGACCGCCTCAGGCACACCACATTCACTCGAAAGCTCGCGTTTCAAACCGGGTTCAGACCGAAGTCGGCAATGCCCCTTCACCCGTCTCGGATCAAGCCAGACGACATCCAGCAGACCCGGCGCGGCAGCACCATATTTCAAGAGATCCTGTACCCTCTTGCGCATATGGAGGATCGAGAGTCTCGTGATGTGGAGCACCATGCCTTGAAGAAACCTGCATCTTGTTGCGGATATGGTTCAATGTTGCGGAAACACTCCGTACCACCCTCGTCAAACGCGGCATACCCCGTCTCGTGACCGGACACTCTCCAGTTCATCCGCCTCGGATCGCGATATTGCCTGACCGGTCGTCAAGGGGACAAGCCCCGACGGCCAACGCTCATCCAGATCGCCTGATACTGGCCGCCGGGCAAGGGGTTTTCAGCCCAGCCGACGCAAATACGCGCCAATACATCACGAAAAACGCCAACCTGACCACCATCCCGCGTCATCCTGGCTCATCCGGATAGCGCAAGCTTGCATATACGCCCTATGATCGGCTCGCACATATCGCGTCCAGCCACAAGGTGTCGTCACGCAATCGCGTCAGGGCAGGCGCGCCACAGTGCCTCGTCCCGAGGCGGAGACCGAAGCTTGAATATTCACGGATATGCGCTGGACGCGTGTTCCGCTCCATCCCATTGAAAACGCGCCAAAGGCCCGTTTTAATGGTGCCGCTGAAGGGACTCGAACCCCCGACCCCATCATTACGAATGACGTGCTCTACCAGCTGAGCTACAGCGGCCACCTTGGGCACGCATGTACTCAGGATGCGCGCGGCACGCAAGACGAAAAACCCCGATTCGTGATGCGCCTGTCATGGCTTGCTGTCCCGCCGTGCCCTCGCTAGCCTGCCCCGTCCCCCCCGTGCCGGAGTACCGATGCCCCCATTGACCGACCACCCGCTGGACATCGCGCTTGCCTGGGCGCAGGCAGGCCGCCGCGTGGCGCTCGCCACCGTGATCGAGGCCTGGGGCTCTGCCCCTCGCAAACCCGGCGCGCATCTGGTGATAGACGATCAGGGCGCATTCGAGGGGTCGGTTTCAGGCGGCTGTGTCGAGGGCGCGGTGATCGCAGAGGCCCCGGATGTGATCGCCCACGGCACCCCGCGCATGCTGGATTTCGATGTGACCGATGCGATGGCCCTGCGCGCGGGCCTCTCCTGCGGCGGGAAGATTCGCATCCATCTGATGCCACTCGCGCCCGTGCTGCCTGTATTGCCGGAAATTGTGCGGGCGCGTGCCGCACGCAAAGGCTGCGTCCTGATCACCGACCTGTCCACAGGCGCCAGCCGGGTGGCGGGGGCGGACCCTGCAGACCTGCTGGCCGCGCCCATCGCCACCTGCCTGACGACCGGCAAGGCGCAGACAGACGGCGAGAGCTTTCTCAACCCGATTCTGCCCGCCCTGCGGCTCTTCCTCATCGGGGCCGTGCATATCACCCAGTCGCTGGCCCCGATGGCGCGGCAGATGGGGCTGGAGGTCATTGTCATCGACCCGCGCAGCGCCTTTGCGACCACGGCACGGCTACCGGGCACCTGGCTGATCACCGACTGGCCAGACACTGCGCTGACGGAATTGCCCCCGGACCGTTGGTCCGCGCTGGCCGCCCTCTCGCATGAGCCGTCAATCGATGACCCGGCACTGATCGCGGCGCTGCGGGCGAATTGCCTCTATGTGGGCGCGCTGGGCAGCCGCAAGACCCATGCCGCGCGCCTGAAGCGACTACATGCCGCCGGGCTGAGCACAGAGCAGACCGCGCGCATCCATGCCCCCATAGGCCTGCCGATCGGGGCCGCCACCCCGCCCGAGATTGCGCTTGCCACCCTCGCCCAGATCATCGCCGCGCGGCGCGGCGCCCCAGCCCCTGCGGGCGGGAACCGGCGTGTGGCTGTTTTCCGCGCTTGACCTTGCGCGCGCGCTGGCGCATTGGCACGCCTATGGCACAGGCTGTTCTCAGGATCGATCTCTCGGCGCTGCAGGCCAACTGGCGCGCGCTGGATGCGCAGTCGGAGGGCGGCGTGCAGACCGCAGCGACCGTCAAGGCCAATGGCTACGGGCTGGGGGCGGGCCATGTTGCCCATGCGCTGGCCCATGCCGGCGCACGGCGCTTCTTTGTCGCCATCGCCGAAGAAGGGCTGGCCGTGCGCGCGGCCATCGGGCCGGATGTGCCGATCCATGTCTATGGCGGCCATATGGAGGGCGATGCCCGCATCCTGCGCGACGCAAATCTGATCCCCATGCTCAATTCGGTCGAACAACTCACCCGCCATCTGGAATCGCTGCCCGATCATCCCTTCGGCATCCAGCTCGACAGCGGCATGAACCGGCTGGGGATGGAACCGGCGGAATGGGCCAGCCTGGCCGAGATCGCGCTGGCGCGGGACCCCGATCTGATCATGTCGCACCTGGCCTGCGCGGATGATCCAGACCATCCGATGAACGCGCAGCAATTGCACAGCTTTCATCAGATGACCGACGGGTGTGAGGTGCCGCGCTCGCTTGCGGCCACAGGCGGCGTGCTCATGGGGCCGGAATATCATTTCGACATCACGCGCCCCGGCATCGGGCTCTATGGCGGCGCGCCTTTCACCGCCGCGCAACCTGTGGTGCATCTGCAGATCCCCGTCATCCAGGTGCGCGATGTCGCGCAGGGCGAAAGCGTGGGCTATGGCAACACGTTCATCGCTCCGCATGACATGCGCGTGGCCACCATCGCGGCGGGCTATGCCGATGGCATCCACCGCGCGCTGTCCAACCGCGTCACCCTCTGGGCGGGCGATACCCCCTGCCCGCTTCTGGGCCGGGTCTCGATGGATCTGCTGACCATCGATGTCACCGCCCTGCCCGCGGACCCCGAAACGCTTGACCTGCTGGGCCCCCATCAAGGCGTCGATGACATCGCCGATATCCTCGACACGATCGGCTATGAAATCCTCACGGGCCTCGGCCAGCGCTACGCCCGCGCCTATAGCTGACCCCCCTTCGGTTAGCGGCGGCCACGCCCCATAGGGTTCGGGCTTGCGCGTTGCTGAGATGGTGCAGAGCGGCGCGCGTCCGGTAGCTCGTTATGTGCTACGCGACAAGGTCCCTGTGCATCATTGTCCTGCTGGGCATAGGCCCACGGCATCAGGGCGTCGATGTCTCGATCCGGGTGGACATTGGCCCGTTTCGTGAACAGGTCTTCCAGATAGGCACAGGGTTCGACGCCGTTCATCTTGCATGTACCGATCAGGCTGGCGAAGCGGGCCCAGTTGCGGGCACCTTCGTCATGTCCGGCGAAGAGTGCATTGCGGCGGTTCATGGCCGGGCTGCGGATGGCATTCGCCATTGTACTTGAACCATGTATGGATGGCCCCCGCGGGGCAAGGGCCCGCCGAGCGCGCCAGATCATCACCGACACCTGGCGAGCAACCTGATCGCCTGCGAGGTCCACAGCGCTGGCATTCAGGATCGCGATGGCGCGCCCGTCGTCTTCGCGAAGCTCCGCCGCGAGGCCCCAAGGCTGCGCCACATGTTCGCGGACGGCGGCTATGCAGGGCCGAAGTTGCGTGAAGCCCTTGTGTGCCCCTCCGGACGCTGGACGCTCCGGATCGTCAAACGCTCCGACGGCGCGAAGGGTTTCGAGGTACTGCCCCGCCGCCGGGGCGTCGAGCGCACCTTCGCATGGCTCGGACGCTGCCACCGTCTGGCACGGGATTGGAAGAAATCCATCGACAGCGTCGACGCATGGGTGCACATCGCCAATATCAGGCGCATCTGCCGCCTCATCGCAAGAACCTGAGATGAATCACCCCATTCCGAA
>PWWF01000324.1 GCA_003561595.1 Paracoccaceae bacterium
GGCCGTCGCCTGCGGGAATAGCAGCGGGTCGGTGATCAGCCGGATACGCGGCATCACGCCCGGCGCTTGCGCGATCAGCGCGTCGCGCAGCGCGCGGCGCATCCGGGCGGAATTGACCAATACGCTGACCCGCGCGCGCGCCTCGGGCGGCAGGGGGGCCAACCGGGCGGTCAGGCCGGTAGCCAATGCGCGCGGGAAATCCACCCCGCAGGGCAGGCCAAAGACGCGGGCCCCATCCGGCGCGGGCGCAAAAATCTCAGCCGCCATGGCGCTCGCCCTCTGCCAGCGCAGCGATCCGCGCGCGCCAGTCTGCATTGCGGCTGTGGAACAACAGATGCCGTGTGTCCGCGCTCTCGCCCGGTGTCAGGGTCAGGTGCAGTGCGCCAGGCGGGGTCAGCGGCCCCAGACGGTCGGCCCATTCGATCACGCAGATCGCGTCCTCGAACGCCTCATCCAGGCCCAGCTCGACATAGTCCTGCGGGTCGCCAAGGCGATATAGATCCGCATGCCAGAGCGTGACATCGTCCAGATCATAGGTCTGCACCAGCGTGAAACTGGGCGAGGGCACGTCCTCCCAACGCCCGAGCGCGGCAAGGCGCGACTGGATCAGCGCCCGCGCGAACAGGCTTTTTCCCGCGCCGACCGGGCCGTGCATCAGCACCACATCGCCTGCGCCCAGCCCTTCCCCCAAGCGTGCCGCGAACTGCGCCGTGGCATCGGGCGATAGTGCTGTCAGTGAAAGCTGGAAAGGGTCCGACATGGCGCCGACACTGGCATGTCAGCAGGGCCGCCGCCAGCCCCTTTTCGAACCTGTCACCCCGCTGGCGCAGCGGGCCGCGCCCCACGTGGCGTTCGGATCAGACCCGAAGGCGAGAGCCCGAATGGCGCGCGGTCCGTAGCTTGCGACGGCTCGGATCGTCCTGCCCCATTGCCCCTGACGCGGCGTGTGGCGGATCAGTGGGCAGGTTCCGGGCGGGCGTGCCTGCGGGTCGGCGCGCGACCGGGCCGGCGGCATCAGGACGGTCGAGCAGCATGGAATGCACATCCATCTCGGCGCGTGTCAGCGCGCCGCCCGGGCGCGCAGGCTGGACCGGCTGGCCCAGCGTCTGAAACAGCACCATCACGCTGCCGCCCCGCAGGCGCTGCGCGGTCACGTTCATCAGCGCACCCCGTTTATGGGCGATGCTGGCCGCGATCTGTTTCTCGCCCTCGGTCGCCGCGGCAAATTCGGCCAGCCGCGCCCAGAAGGTCGTGGGTTCGCATTGGCCGGACCACATGCCGATGGCCTTGGCCAGCCCCTTGTCGGCCAGATCAGTACGGGGGTCGTCCTGCCAGATGGCAGCATAAGCGTCATTCGATGTGAGCGTCTGGCCTGCGAGGCTGAAAGTGATGACCCCGTCAGGCAGGCTGTCAAGCATGTGATGCATGGTGTCGATCTCGGCACGGTAGCTGCGCGTGAGGGTCGCCTCGCTGGTGATATCCTCGATGAAAAGCGCAATCGCGCCATTGGGTTGCGGGCGGCCAGTCACATGGAACGTGCGCCCGCCCTCGAGGCACCATTCCTCGGCATATTCACCGTTTTCGGCAGCGCGATCCATCTCGACAATCTCGGATCGCCACGTGTTGAAATCCTTGGGCTCGGGCAGCATGCGCGCCTCTCGCAGGGCAAAAAGCACCTGTTCGAAACTGGGCTTTCCCGCCAGGAACAAAGGGTCGAGCCCGGTCAGATCGACCAGCGCGGGGTTAAAGACCTGCAGCCGGCGCTCGGCATCAAACAGCGCCAGCCCGATCTGCAGCGAGGCAAAGGTGCGCGTCAGTGTCTGCAGCGTTTCGCTGCGCGCGGCCTCTGTCTGGACGGCCAGATCGATGGGCACGGCGAAATGCATGATCTGTGCGCCATGCGGCACCTGCCGGTAGGAAAACCAGCGCGGACCGTCGTCGGACTCGATGCTGACGCGCTCGGCATCCGGCGCCCTTTTGGTGTCGAACAACGCAGGCAGCGGCCATGTCAGCGCCGTGTCGCGACCCTTTCCCTGGACTTGCTCCAGATAGGCCGCATTCGCCCAGACAACCTGCCCGTCAGAATCGGTTTGCCAGATCAGGGCGGGGGCGTGGCGCAGGGCATGGCGCAGGGTTTCGGTTTCGGATTTCAGCGTGTCAAAGCTCAGCCTGTCCATCGCGACCAGTCGCCCCTCGGACCGGGTATCGCTGAGGACAAGCCGGGCCAGGCCATTCTTGAAGCTGCCCTCAAGCACCAGCCCGTCATCTGCGCCCTTGGCCTGCAACGTCACCTGCCCCAGCGTGCCAAGCTGTGCAAGCTGGCCCCTCAGATCATCGAAATGCGGGGCAAGATAGCGCAGCAGGCGCGGCAGGGCACTTTCGGCGGCGGGCATGTCGGGCACATCATCGAGCGTATCCAGCAAAAGCCGCGCCTGATCCGAGCAATCAACCAGCTTTTCGTCGCGGAACAGAAACACGGCCTCACCGTCCGACTGCCCCAGCGCGGCCTGCGTGTCCTGACCGGGGCGGAACAGCCCCATCACGATCGCCAGAACGCCCAGCACCACCATTGACGCGCTCGCAACGATCGTGGCGCCCAGCAGCACGGCCTGTGTCATTTGCTCTGCCCTCCGACAACCCAAGTTGCCTCACCATGGCGGAGGATTGGTTAAGCGAGCGTTAAGGGCGCGCGCCCGCGGCAGAGTTTTCGCGGGTTTCACGCGCGCTGTGGCGCCAGTGCCTTACACATCGGCATTCAGATCCCGCAGCAATCGGCCATGCCTGCGCACCTCGGTCAGAACATCGCCAAAGCTGTGCAGCCCGCGTGCCTGCAGCATCGGCAGCAGCTTGAGGAACGCATCCGCCGTGGCGACCGTGTCGCCGAGTGCGGTATGGCGTGCCTCTTCGGGGATGGTGATGCCCAACCGCGCGGTCAGCGCATCCAGCGAATGCTGTTCCAACTGGCCAAAGACCACAGCCGACAGCAGCACTGTATCCAGCACCGGATGGTCAAAGCGCACCCCGATTCCCTTTTCATGGCGGCGCAGGAATTCCATGTCGAAGGGCGCGTTATGGGCGACCAGCACCGCCCCGCGCGCGAAATCATGAAAGCGCTTCCCGGCCTCGGTGATGGTGGGCGCACCCTTGATCATGTCCTCGGTGATGCCATGCACCTCGGTCGAGCTTTGCGGGATCGGGCGCTGGGGGTTCACAAGCGTATCGAACACCTCGCGCCGCACCCGGCGGCCATTGACGATGCGCACGGCCGCGATCTGCACGATTTCGTCGTTTGAGGGGGTCAACCCGGTGGTTTCGGTGTCGAACACGACATAGGTCAGATCCTCCAGCCTGCTTTCCAGCACGCCAGCGTTGCGTTCCTTGGACAAGAGGTCGAAATCATAGACCACATCGCGCTGGATCGGCGCGGGGCGGCGGGTGGCGCGGCGGGCATTAGGGATCGGCAGGCGCACGGCCTGAGCGCCATCGGACAGGGTTTCGGTCCAGGCCTCGGTCGCGTGGGCGTTCAACACGGCGCGGGGCGTCAGGTCGGGCGTGTCAGGGTCGATGGGCATGGTCAGCCATTGATCGAATTCGCCCACTGAAAGCGCGCTGCCCTGCCAGATCAGATCGAGAATCGCGCCGGGGCCATCCTCTTCCATCAGGCGCAGGGTAAAGGCGCGCGCATAATCCGCACCTGCCAGCCGTTCACCCAGCCAGCGCAACAAGAGCGCCAGTTCGAACCCGTCGCAGGTCAGCACCAGTTCGCGCCCTTCGGTCGCCAGCGTCAGGCCCATGGCGTCGAATTGCGCGGCCACCCCATCCATCAGATCGCGCGAGCGGATCTGGCCCAGCGGGCGCCAATCGGCGCGCCCTTCATCATAGCGCTGGCCCAGTTCGGTGATCGCGGCGGTCAGGTCATGCACTTCGGACAGCAGGGCGTTGGTCAGTTCGGGGGTCTGCGCCATGTCGGCATCTTCGCTGATCACGCCGATCACGGTCTGCAGATTGGCGGCAGGGCGGCGCACGCGGTCGAATACTTCGGCCAGCAGCCCCTCGCGCGCGGCATGGGTGGCCAGATCGGCGGTGACATCGCGCAGGGTCAGCACGAAACCGGGGCGGCGATTGTGGTCGGTGCGGCGCAGGACACGCATGCGGCCCTGCAGCAGCCGACCACTGCCCGTGGTGGCGCAGATCAGGTCGGACGCGGCCTCTGGGTCATCAAGCTGTGACAGGCGTTCATAGGCATGGCGCACTGGCCCTTCGCGCAGGTAATCCAGCAGGTTGCGGTCCAGCCCCGGCGCGCCGCCCGCTTCCAGGATCGTGACAGCCTGACCGTTATAGAACACAAGCTGGTAATCCGCCGTGCACAGCAGCACCGCCACCGGCACATCGGCCAGCAGCTTTTCCAGCCGCGCCTTTTCCGACGACAGGCGCGAGGTTTCGCGGGCCACGGATTCGGCCAGCGCCGAGCGGGTCTGTGCCAGCGAGCGCGTGATCTCGGCCGCCGCCGGGGCCAGGTCGCCCAGATAGCGCGCATGTTCGCGCTCGGCCCTTATGTCATCGGCCACATCGTTATGCGCACGGGTGCGGATGGCACTGGCCAGCCGGTCGATGGCGCGGGCGACATTGGCATCGAACAGATACCAGATGCCCGTGACCAGCAGCAGGATCAGGAACCCGCCCAAGATCCCTGCCTGCAGCATGGCATCCGCCAGCCCCGGCACATCGCTGCGCGACAGGACCAGCCAGCCACCCAGCCCCAGCGCCACCATGGCACCGAGCCCGAGCGCGACAAAGAACAACAGGATGCGCAGGCGCAGGCTCAGGCGGTCAAGCATCCGCAATACCCTGGGCCGATGCGCCGCGCGGTTCTGACAGGATCTTGCGCACCTCTTCACGCAACTCCTTCAGCTCGAACGGTTTCGAGATGAACCCGTCCGCCCCCATCGCCAGCCCCTTGCGCCGCTCCATCGCAGAGCCGCGCGCGGTCATCATCAGGATGCGGACATCACGGCAGCTTTCATCGGCGCGCACCGACTGGCAGATTTCATAGCCCGACACTTCGGGCAGCATGACATCCAGAAGCACCAGATCAGGCTTGCGCTCGCGGATCATCTCGACCGCGCCGGCCCCGGTTGCAAGCCGGGTCTGGCTATAGCCTTCGCGGGTCAGCAGATAGTTCAGCGCGACCGCGATGTTATCCTCGTCCTCCACGACGAGTATCTCAGCTTTGCGGGCCGTTTCCTCCATGTGCTCCTCCTTCACATGCCGCCGCAAGGAACGGGTCCCCTTCGGCAATCTGATACCATTCGGCATTCGCGGGCAGTCCATCCTCGCCCATGCGTGTGCCTTCGGTCAGGTCCGCGCGCCGGGCATTGGCGCAGTCGAACATGGACTGAAAACCCATGGTCAGCGCCCAGCGTTCCTGCAGGATCACCCCGGTCAGAACCAGATCGGGGTTCAGGCTGTTGCGCTGCCGGATGCGGTTGTCGACCGCGATGATGCGGTTTGTCAGCGGCACCACATAGGTCCAGGGCCGGAACCAGGACGAATGCTGGTTCTTGCTGACCACCACGATGTCATCGGGCAGGCCCGCCTGATAGCGTGGCGCCCATGAATATTCGAGATAGATCACCATGGCGAGCATCGCCGCCGCCGCCCCGGCAGGGGTCAGCCATTCGGGCAGACGCCGCCCGCTCAGCCGCAGCAGCAGGTGACCGATACCGCCACCGGCTACCCCGCACACGATGACAGCAAGAAATTCAAGCAGCATTCAGGCCCCCTAGCCCAGCGTCCCGGCCATCTGGCCGACAGCCGATTGCATGGTGCGCACGACGACAAAGGCGTCGCGCAGATGGCTGCGCTCGAAATCCGACAGGTCCGAAGGCGCGAGGAAATTGTCGGGCTTGCGCCCCATCCGCACCAGCGTCGCCTGATTTTCCAGCCGCAGATTGGCGATCAGATCATAGGCCTCGATCAGGTCGCGCGCGCCCGAGACCGAGATGATGCCCTTTTCCTCTGCCGCCAGAAGCCGCGCACGGGTATTCGCCGCCGAGATGCGCCCGCGCAGCGCATAGACGCGGGCCAGATCGGTCACGGGCACCACGCCGCCCAGCTTCATGTCGATATGGTTCTTGTGTTCGCCCGACCGGATGGTGGCAAACCCGCGCAACAAGCCCAGCGGCGGCGTGTGCTTGACCGAGTTCGAGATCATATGCGCGACAAAGATGGAATTCCTGGACGCGGCCTGCAGCGTTTCATGCTGCAGATCGCGGAACAGGCTGACTTGCCCGCCGATGGGTCGCAGATCGAACATGACCGAGGCCAGCATCTGCGCCTCGGGCGAGGGGGTGTTGATCCAGCCCTTGAAATAGCGCCGCCATGTCCGCAGCGGCTGGCACCAGCGCGGGTTCGTGGCCATCATGTCGCCGGGGCAGTAGTAATAACCCGCCGCATTCAGCCCATCCGACACGAAGCGCGCCAGATCGGTGTAATAGGGCATGTCATCGGGTGACACGCTGTCATCGATGATGATGCAATTGTCCTGATCGCTGACGCCGGTCTGTTCCTGACGCCCCTGTGACCCGCAGGCCGCCCAGAGATAAGGCGCAGGCGGCGGGCCGAACTTGTCCTCGGCCAGTTTCAGCAAGCGACGGGTGACTGTGTCGGAAATATCGGTGATCAGCCGTGTCACCACCTCATGCGCGTTATGGGCGCCCACAAGCTGGACCAGCAATTGCGGTATCCGGTCCGTGACCAGCGCCAGATGATCGTAGCTTTCGGCCACGGCGGCATCGCGCACAAGCTGGGCCGAGCTTATCGCCTGAAAGCGGGTCAGATCGGTCTGTGTGATCATGCCCAGCAACCGCCCGTCACGCGCGACCGGCAGATGCCCGATGCGGTTTTCCAGCATCAGATGCAGGATGTCCGAGCCCAGCGCGTGCGGCTCCAGCGCCAGCGGATCGGCGGTCATGATCTCGGCCACGGGGGTTTCGGCGCTGCGCCCCTCGGCCAGCACGCGGCCGGACAGGTCGCGCGTGGTGACAATACCGACAAGCTTTTCACCCTCAACCACCGGCAGGCAGGAAAACCGTTTGTCACGCATCAGCTTGGCGGCATCCTGCACGGTCATGTCCGGGGTCACTGCGACCGGCTTGCGCGTCATCAAATCGGCGACTTTCAGCGTGGCGAGATCATTCTGCCGTGCGGCCTTGCCGCTCTGGCCACGGCTGAAGAACCGCTCGAATGCCGGGAAATTGGCGATCAGATGGCGCAGCTCCTCGCCCGGCAGGAACAGCAGCACGGCATCGGATGTGGTGGTCGCCGTGGTGACGGCCTGCCCGTCGCGCAGAAAGCCGCGCTCGCCAAAGGAATTGCGCGGGCTCAGGATCGAGACCAGCGCGCCATGCGAATCCGTCACTTCGACTGTGCCGGATTTGACCAGATAGACACCTGAAATCGGGTCGCCGACAGAATAGACCGGGCAATCTGCGGCCACCTCCTTGCGGCTGAAGCAACGGGCGACACGCGCCAGCTCGTCCTGCGGCAAGGAATCGTAGGGGTGCACATTCTGCAGGAATTCCGTGATCCGGCTGATGGCGTCCGACATGGCTGATCTCTTTTTTGTTGCAGCGGCCGGGGGGGTGGCCTGCCCCATCGTGACACAAGGGGCAGGCCGTTGTCATTGCGCCAGATCAGTGATCGACTGCACCTGCTGCGCCTTTCGGCACGCGGATACCTTCGACCAGTTCCTGAATCTCGGCCGGGGCATCGCCAGTCGCCTTGTTGACGATATAGGCGGCCGCGAAGTTCAGCGCCGCACCGACCGCGCCGAAGCTCAGCGGCGAGATGCCGAACAGCCAGTTGTCAGGCGTATTGGGCAGCATGTTGGTGCCCGGGATGAAGAACCAGCCCAGATAGGTGAAGATGTAGAGCACGGTCGAGCCAAGCCCCACGATCATGCCTGCGATGGCACCTGCAGAGTTCATCTTCTTGGAGAAGATGCCCATCATGAGCGCCGGGAAGAGCGAGCTTGCCGCCAGACCGAAGGCCAGCGCCACAACCTGCGCGGCAAAGCCGGGCGGGTTGAGGCCCAGATAGGTCGCAAGCGCAATCGCAAAGGCCATCGATATCCGCGCGGCCAGAAGCTCTCCCTTCTCCGAGATGCCCGGATTGATCATGTTCTTGATCAAGTCATGGCTCACCGCCGACGAGATTGCCAGAAGCAGACCCGCCGCCGTGGACAGTGCCGCCGCCAGACCGCCAGCCGCGATCAGACCGATGACCCAGCCCGGAAGCTGTGCAATTTCCGGGTTCGCCAGCACCAGGATGTCCTGGTTGAAGGTGACCATCTCATTGCCTTCCCAGCCCAGTTCCTCGGCGAATGCAGGCGGGTTGGCTTCATTATAGTATTGAATGAAGCCGTCGCCATTCTTGTCCTCGAAGGCCAGCAGGCCGGTCTGTTCCCAGTTGCGCATCCAGTCAGGACGATCCGCATAGGCCAGCGGCTGTTCCTGTACGCCATCGGGGTAGATCGTGGTGATGATGTTCAGCCGCGCCATTGCACCAACAGCCGGAGCGACCGTGTAGAGCAGTGCGATGAACACCAGCGCCCAGCCGGCCGAGGTCCGCGCATCGGCGACTTTCGGCACCGTGAAGAAGCGGATGATGACATGCGGCAGACCTGCGGTCCCGATCATCAGCGACAGGGTGAACAGAACCATGTTGAGCGTGTTCTGCGGCGCGTGCATGCCGGTGTAGTCATTGAAGCCCAGCTCGACGAGCACTTCGTTCAGCGTCTGCAGAAGCGGCTGGCCGGATTCCGTGTGAGTCGAGAACAGGCCCAGTTGCGGAAGCGGATTGCCGGTCAGTTGCAGCGAGATGAAGATCGCCGGGATGGTATAGGCCACGATCAGCACGCAATATTGCGCAAGCTGTGTGTAGGTGATGCCCTTCATGCCGCCGAGAACGGCATAGATGAACACGACCCCGGCTGCGATCAACAGGCCCGTGGTGTTATCCACTTCCAGAAAGCGCGAAAAGGCCACGCCTGCGCCCGTCATCTGCCCGATCACATAGGTGATCGACATGACCAGAAGCGAGATCACCGCCACCAGACGCGCGGTCTGACTGTAGAAACGGTCACCAATGAAATCCGGCACCGTGAAGCGCCCGAACTTGCGCAGATACGGCGCGAGCAGCAGCGCGAGGATCACATAGCCGCCGGTCCAGCCCATCAGGAAGGTCGAGTTGCCGTAGCCGACAAAGGCGATCAGGCCCGCCATCGAGATGAAGCTGGCCGCCGACATCCAGTCCGCCGCCGTGGCAGCACCGTTGACGATGGGGTTGACCCCGCGAGAGGCGGCATAGAAGTCCGATGTGGACCCGGCACGCGCCCAGATCGCGATCCCGATATAGAGCGCGAAGGACGCGCCCACGAAGATTAGGTTGATTACAAACTGATCCATGTCTCAGCCCCCCTCACTCTTCCACGCCATATTCGCGGTCGAGCCCGTTCATGTACCAGCGATAGTAGAAGATCAGCACGATAAAGGTCAGCATCGACCCCTGTTGTGCGAACCAGAACCCCAGATCGGTGCCCCCGATGGGAATGCCCGAAAGTAGCGGCCGAAATACAATGCCGAATCCGAAAGATACCAGTGCCCAGATCACCATGCAGATGGTGATCACGCGCACATTGGCCTTCCAGTAGTCGTCTGTCGATTTGTCTGACATGTGACGTCTCCCAGTTTCCTCCAATGCCGTCCCGCTACTCGGGTTGGCTTCCTCTCTTGCCCCCGGACCATGTCATCAGACATGCCTCGGGGGTTTGCAGCCGCGCGGGTCTCGCGCGTTCTGCATCTCGGGCACCGATCGGTGCCAAACCGGTTGCCCGGAATCCTAGCTCGCGGCGGCCTCCACGATTGCGGCAAGGTCATCGGCGATACGGCCGATCTCTCCCATGGCATCGACGCGCTTCAGCACGCCCTGCCCCTCGTAATACGCGATAAGCGGCGCAGTCTCGGCGTGATACGCCTCCAGCCGCGCGCTGACGGTTTCGGCATTGTCATCCGCCCGGCGCTTGAACTCGGTGCTGCCGCAGGCGTCGCAGACGCCGTCCACGGCAGGGGTCTTGAACCGGTCATGATACCCTTCACCGCAATTGGCGCAGGTATAGCGGCCCGACACACGCTCGACCATCGCGGCATCATCCACATCAAGCGAGATGGCCGCGCCGATGCCCATGCCCTGATCGGCGAGCAACGAGTCCAGCGCAGCGGCCTGCCCGGTGGTGCGGGGAAACCCGTCCAGGATCACGCCATTGCGGGTGTCCGGCTCGGCCATGCGGTCGCGCAGGATCGCCAGCACGATCTCGTCGCTGACCAGCCCGCCCGCATCCATCGCGGCCTTGGCGGCCTTGCCCGCATCCGTGCCGGCGGCCACGGCCGCGCGCAGCAGATCGCCGGTGGACAATTGTACAAGCCCGAATTTCTGTTCCAGCTTGCGCGCCTGCGTGCCCTTGCCGGCCCCCGGAGGGCCAAGCAGGATCAGGACGGCGGGTTTTGTCACTGTCTCGCTCATCCCGTTTACGCCCGGTTCATGCGATTTTCGATCAGATCATCGACCACAGCAGGTTCCGCCAGCGTCGAGGTATCGCCCAGCGCGCCATAATCATTCTCGGCGATCTTGCGCAGGATGCGCCGCATGATCTTGCCCGAGCGGGTCTTGGGCAGACCCGGCGCCCATTGGATCAGGTCAGGCGAGGCAATCGGCCCGATTTCTTGCCGCACCCATTTCACCAACTCCTTGCGCAGCTCATCCGTGGGCTCCACCCCGGTCATCAGCGTGACATAGGCGTAAATGCCCTGCCCCTTGATGTCATGCGGGTAGCCGACCACAGCGGCTTCGGCCACGGATTCATGCGCCACCAGCGCCGATTCCACCTCTGCCGTGCCCATCCGGTGGCCCGAGACATTGATCACATCATCCACACGGCCGGTGATCCAGTAATACCCATCCTCATCGCGACGGCAGCCATCACCGGTGAAGTAATAGCCCTTGTACTGGCTGAAATACGCCTCTTCAAACCGGGCATGGTCGCCCCAGAGCGTGCGCATCTGCCCTGGCCAGCTATCCTTGATGCACAGCACGCCTTCGGCCTTGGTGTCTGTCTGCACCTCTGCGGTCGCGGCATCCAGCACTTCAGGCTGCACCCCGAAAAAGGGCTTGGTCGCCGATCCCGGCTTGTTCGGGATCGCGCCGGGCAAGGATGTAATCATGTGCCCGCCGGTTTCCGTTTGCCAGAAAGTATCGACAATCGGGCATTTCCCCTTGCCGACATGGGTGTTGTACCAGTTCCATGCCTCGGGGTTGATCGGCTCACCGACTGTGCCCAGCAGCTTGAGCGAGGACAGGTCGTGCTTTTCGACCCATTCGGTCCCCTGCCCCATCAACGCGCGGATCGCGGTCGGCGCAGTGTAGAACTGGTTGACCTTGTGCTTGGCGCACACTTGCCAGAAGCGGCCCGCATCGGGGTAGGTCGGCACACCCTCGAACATGAGCGTCGTGGCACCATTGGCGAGCGGGCCATAGATGATGTAGCTGTGCCCTGTGACCCAGCCCACATCCGCAGTGCACCAGAACACGTCGCCGTCATGATAGTCGAACGTGTATTGCTGCGTCATCGCGGCATAAACCAGATAGCCGCCCGATGTATGCACCACGCCCTTGGGCTTGCCGGTGGACCCGCTGGTATAGAGGATGAACAGTGGGTCCTCGGCGCCCACCTCGGTATAGGGGCAATAGGGGGCGGCCTGTTCCATTTCGGCCCGCAAATCGACATCGCGCCCGTCAACCCAGGTTGTCTGGTCGCCGGTATGCTTGACAACAAGGCATTTCACCTGGTCCTTGCAGTTGCGCAGCGCCTTGTCCGTGTTGGTCTTGAGCGGCGTGCGGCGACCACCGCGCGGGGCGGTGTCGGCGGTGATGACGGCTTTTGCATCGCAGCCATTGATCCGGTCGGCCAGCGCGTCGGGCGAGAAGCCCGCGAACACGATGGAATGGATCGCGCCGATCCGGGCGCAGGCCAGCATCGCATAGGCCGCTTCGGGGATCATGGGCAGATAGATGACGACGCGATCACCTTTCTCGATGCCCTGGTCCTTCAGGACATTGGCCATGCGGCTGGTCTGTTCCAGCAACTGCTTGTAGGTGATGTGCTGCGCGGGGGTGTCGGGTTCATCCGGCTCCCAGATGATCGCCGTCCGGTCGCCGCGCGTGACGATATGGCGGTCGATGCAGTTGGCGGACACGTTCAGCGTGCCATCCTCGAACCACTTGATGCTGACATTGCCGGGCGCGAAGCTTGCATCCTTGACCTTGCGATAAGGCTTGATCCAGTCGATGCGCTTGCCATGCGCGCGCCAGAATGCTTCGGGATCGGCGACGGATTCCGCATACATCTTCTCATATGCCGCAGAATCGACATGTGCATTTTTGACGAAATCGTCAGAGGCAGGATAGATCTCGGACATGAACGCTCCTCCAGTCTCGGCGGCGGGCCGGGCATGCCTTCGCCCGCGCTCCCCCCAGTGTATTTCTGACGCCATGTTACGTTGCGTCACAATTCCCCGCTGCTTTTCTAACACAATCGTAAACGAATGTGTAACTTTTTTTAAACACTACATTTTTTTGTAAATTCATTCACAAAAATAGCGTAAATCGAGTCAATCAATTTTCGCCGCAATGCAGAGTGCATGGAAAAACATGGACTTCGCAAAACCGACTCCTGAATCAGATGACACGATAATAACATGTAGTCACAATGTACCTTTTGAGTGTGAGCGCAACCAGCGCCGAGTCAGATTTGTACGAAATCATCGCCCGATCCGCAACAATATGATTCGCGATCAGGGGCGACAGGCGCACGGTCTGCTATGCTTGCAACCTGCCCGCGATGACAACACAGTGGCAGCCCGGAATATCAGAGCCAAGCGACATGCCACCCACCGACCCGACCGCGCCGACCGCAGCCCCGCCCGACAGGGCGGCGATCCGTGCATATCTGGACAGCCTGACCAAGCGCATCGCGGGCGAGGGCCCGCCCGATCTGCCATCGGCGCTGATCAGCGGCGCCATCCGCTGCGGCAAGACGCGGGTTGCGCGGCAGGTCTGCAACGCGACCGGGCTGGTGCGGCTGGAAACGGATCACCTGCGCAATGCGCTGATCCTGGGCCTGTCCGAAGGCGACAAGCGGCGGGTGACGAAATATGTCTATCGCCAGATCCTGCTGCGCCACCCGCGCGGTCTGCTGATCGACGGGACCGCTTTGATGGATGCGCCCTGCGAATTGCCGCTCTGGGCGCGCAGGCGCGGCATCCTGTTCTTTGCCATCGGCTATAGCGAGGGGCGCGTCCCCGACAAGACGCGCGACCTGCTGGCCTTTCGCGCCTCGAACCCGTGCTGGACGCGCAAGATGACCGATGATGCAGGCGTCAAGCGGCTGGCGCGCCAGATCATCCAGCGCAGCAAGGAAGTGCGGGGGTTTTGCGCGGCGCATGATCTGCCATATTTCCACCTCGACTCCGGGCAGTTCGAGGCCGAGCGCGACCGCGTCGCCCGCGAGATCGAGGCGCAAATCCGCCGCTACCATGCGCAAACCGCGCCATCAGGTCTGATGGCGCAGCTGACATCCTGGCGGCGGGCGTGGTTCAGAGCGGGCGATCCACCCGCACGGTGACCAGCGCGCGCCCGCGCACGGCCTGCGGCCAGCGCAGATGCACCTGATCGCCATTTGCGCCTTGCGTGGTCTGGACATAGGGCATGTCATGGCGGATCGCGTCGCTTGAATCGCGCGCTGGCCCTTCCATCACGACGGAACTGACTGTGCGCGCCCGCCCGCCAAAGGGCAGCTTGCTGCCGGTGCCAATGGTCCATGTGCTGGCGGTGCTGTTCTGGTCATGGATGATGACACCGGGGCTCTCGGCCGGGAAATCGACACCGTTATAGGCGTTGTTCTCGAAGATCACGTTGCGGAAACGCCCGAAATCAAGGCCCGCAAAGGTCGTGTCCACGGCATCCACACGATCGATCCGGCCATTGATGGTGCGGAACACATTGCCCGACACCTGCAGCCCCTGGATGAACTGCCCCGGCCCCAGCGGGCGGAACACGATCCAGTTGAACCAGGGCGCGACATCGTTGCAGGTAAAGATATTGCCCGTGATCGTCAGCCCGCCAAAGCTGAAGCCCGAGGTAAAGGCAGGCTCGGGCGAATGCTCGTTCGACATCTCGATAAAGGAATTGTCGATATAATTGCCGGTGATCGTGGTCTTTACATTGCCCGCCGTCAGGATCAGCCCGGCCTGTCGCGGGGCCTGTGCCAGATTGTCCCCACCGAAGAAATGGTTGCCGATGATCACATGGCCGGACCCGTTCATCACCCCGAAATGCGCCCAGAGCGATGCGCGGTTGTTGCGGATCTTGGCGTCATTGCCATTGACATTGAAGGCGATGACCGTGCGATCCTCGGCCGGCATGGGCTGTTGCGAACTGCGGAATTGGCAATTGTCGATCCAGATCCCCTGACAGGCCGTCCCGATAGACGTGATGGCCCGGTCGCGGGGGCGGTCGAATTCGCAATTCATGAAACGCAGGATGCGCCCGCCCTCGGGCAGCATGACCGACGAACACCGCCCCCGGCAGCGGAACTCGATATCATGCATCTCGAAATTGCGCAGGCTCGAGAAGCCCGAGAAATCGAGCATGTATTGATA
>PWWF01000258.1 GCA_003561595.1 Paracoccaceae bacterium
GCTAATCTGACGCAGTGGCGTTCTAACTTCCATGGCGTGCGTCTGCCGACTGGTCAGCGCAGGGCGGACCCACTATATCGGCGCCATGGATACGCAGGACAGGCCGCTTGCATTCACCAAGATGCACGGTGCCGGAAATGATTTCGTCATCATCGACTCGCGCGGGGGGGCTACGCACGGGGCGATGACGGCTGCGCTGGCGCGGGCCATCGGTGACCGGCATCGCGGCGTGGGCTATGACCAGTTGGCCGAGCTGCGCGACAGTGACGAGGCCGATCTGGCGCTGGAGTTCTGGAATGCCGACGGATCACGCGCGGGGGCCTGCGGGAATGCGACGCGCTGTGTGGCCGCGCGGGTCACGGCCGAGACCGGGGCCGACCGGCTGACATTGCGCACGGCGCGCGGGCTGCTGGTGGCGATGCGTGCGGGCGCGCAGATCTGGGTGAATATGGGCCAGCCGGTGCTGGACTGGCGCGCGATCCCGCTGGCGCGGGCGTGTGATCTGGATGCGCTGCCCCTGCCGGGGCAGCCCGCGGCCGTCGGCATGGGCAATCCGCATTGCATCCATTTCGTGCCGGATGCCGAAGCGGCCCCGGTCGCGGAGACGGGCCCCCTGATCGAACATGACCCGCTGTTCCCCGAGGCCACGAATGTCGAATTTGCCTCGATCCTGGCGCCCGATCATCTGCGGTTGCGCGTCTGGGAGCGTGGCACCGGCATCACGCTGGCCTGCGGGTCGGGCGCTTGTGCCGCAGCGGTGGCCGCGCATCGGCGCGGGCTGACCGGGCGGCGCGTGACGCTCAGCGCCGATGGCGGGGTGCTGCAGGTGGACTGGCGCGCGGACGGGGTCTGGCTGACAGGCCCGGTCGCGCATGTGTTTGACGGGGTGCTGACGCCCGAGTTGATGCAGGCCGCGTCATGACCGCCCCGCGCTTTACAACGCTGGGCTGCCGCCTGAATGCCTATGAGACCGAGGCGATGAAGGGGCTGGCCGAGGATGCGGGCCTGCGCGATGCGCAGGTGGTCAATACCTGCGCCGTCACGGCAGAGGCCGTGCGCAAGGCACGCCAGGAAATCCGCCGCCTGCATCGCGCCAACCCGGACGCGCCGATCATCGTGACCGGATGCGCCGCCCAGACCGAGCCGCAGACCTTTGCCGCCATGCCAGAGGTCACGCACGTCATCGGCAATTCCGAGAAAATGCGCCCCGAGACATGGGCGCAGATGGTGCCTGACCTGATCGGGGCAACCGAACGCGTGCAGGTCGATGACATCATGTCCGTGCGCGAAACGGCGGCCCATCTGATCGACGGGTTCGGCACTCGGTCGCGCGCCTATGTGCAGGTGCAGAACGGCTGCGATCATCGCTGCACCTTCTGCATCATCCCATACGGCCGGGGCAATTCCCGCTCGGTCCCGGCGGGGGTGGTGGTCGATCAGATCAACCGGCTGGTCGGGCAGGGCTATAACGAGGTCGTGCTTACGGGGGTGGATCTGACATCCTGGGGCGCGGACCTGCCGGGGCACCCGCATCTGGGCGATCTTGTGCGGCGCATCCTGCGGCTGACCGATCTGCCGCGCCTGCGGATCAGCTCGATCGATTCAATCGAAGCCGATGACGCACTGATGGAGGCCATCGCGACCGAGCCCCGCCTTATGCCGCATCTGCACCTGTCACTGCAGGCCGGCGATGACATGATCCTGAAACGGATGAAACGCCGCCACCTGCGCGCCGATGCCATCAGCTTTTGTTCAGAGGCAAGACGCCTGCGCCCCGATATCGTATTCGGCGCGGATATCATCGCGGGCTTTCCGACCGAGAGTGAGGCGATGTTCGAGAACTCGTTGCGGCTGGTCGAGGAATGCGGGCTGACCTTTCTGCATGTGTTTCCGTTCAGCCCGCGTCAGGGCACCCCGGCGGCGCGCATGCCGCAACTGCCCGGCGACGTGATCCGCGCGCGGGCCGCACGGTTGCGTGCGCGGGGGGCAAAGGCGCTGGCCGCGCATCTGGCTGCGCAGACAGGGGCCGCGCATGACATCCTGATCGAAGCGCCCGATATGGGCCGGACCGGCCAGTTCACCGAAGTGCAGTTCGACACGCCCCAACCTGTCGGTCAGATCATGCGCGCGCGGATTTCGGGGCATGACGGGGCGCGGCTGAGGGCGTGATCGCGGCGCTCAGTTGTCCAGCGCGCAACCCTGATGGACCAGCATCCCGCTTTCGCTGACGACGCTTACACGCACGCTGGAGCGGTCAATCGCGCCCCCCTGCATTTGGAACACGCTCTCGCCCGTGATCGAAGCGCCGTTGCGGCTGGAGGGCATGGCCCGCGAGGGGTAGGCAGGGCCGGCCATCTCGACCAGCACGAATTCATCATCGCCCTGTCGGGGTATATCCAGCGCGGCGCTCAGACGCAGCCCGCCTGTATGAGGTTCGACCGTGCAGGACACATCGCGCAGTCCGGCGGCGCGCGCAGAGCCGGGGCGGCTGTCCAGTGCCTGCGCAATCCGGTGGTCATGCGCGCCCGCACCCGTGATCGAAAGGTTCAGCGGCAGATCCGCGGGAATGCAGATGTCATCGCAGACCCCCAGCATGACCGTGCCGGTCAATTCGACCGGTGCGCCTGGTCTCTTCGGCGTCACCTCGATGGGCAGCACGACCTCTCCGGCATAGCCGATGCTGTGAAAGCCTGATGATATGAACAGTCGCGGTTCGGGCCAGTGCACGCGTGCCTGCGCAAGATTGCCTGATCCCGACCAGTCAAATTTCGGCGCGATCCCGCTTTCGCCCGGATGGCGCCAATAGGTGATCCAGTCCTGCGCGAGCGACAGGTGCAGGGCTGCGATATAGGTGCCCGCATCGGTCCGCCAGCCGGGTTTCATCCGGGCCTCGACAATCTCGGACAGGCGCGGGCTCTGGGCGTGCAGCAGTTGCGGCACGGCAAGGGCCGGGGTCAGAGCAAGGGCGAGTGAGACTGCACGCAAGGTTTTCATCCTGTCTACTGTCCGCGCCGTGCCGGGAAAGAGAAGTCACAACCGCGCGACCTTTCCGCGCTGTGATGATTCCACCCCATCTGCCGCGCCGTCGCCCCTTGGCAAGCCCGGTTTTGCAGGGCATGCTTTGCGCATGAGCCCTGCCCACGCCCCTGACGACCCGCCGCCGGACACGCTTGCCGGCAAGTTGCTTGTCGCCATGCCGGCCATGCCCGACCCCCGATTCGCGCATTCGGTCATCCTGCTTTGTGCGCATTCCGCCGATGGCGCGATGGGTGTCATGGTCAACAAGCCGCTGCCCGATCTGAACCTGCAGAAGCTGCTGGAACATCTGGAATTGCCGCTGCCGGGCACCGACAGCGGTCTGGGCGACGCCCCCGCCGACATGGCCGTGCATTTCGGCGGCCCGGTCGAGACGGCGCGCGGTTTCGTGCTGCATTCGCCCGATGTCGTGACCGAAGAGGGCAGTCTGGACGTGGCGAGCGGCATCGTGCTGAGCACGTCGGTCGAGATACTGGCCGAAATGGCGCGCGGGCAGGGGCCTGCGCAGGTGCTGACCGCGCTGGGCTATGCCGGATGGGGGGCAGGCCAGTTGGAAGACGAATTGCAGGCCGGGGGCTGGCTGTTGACCGATGCCACCCCGACGCTGGTCTTTGGCACGGATGATTCGCTGAAATGGTCAGCGACGCTATCGGGCATGGGGGTGGACCCGCGCCTGCTGTCAGGGGCGACCGGTCACGCCTGATCGCCCAAATTGTCCGAATCTGTCCCCACAAGTGCTGCGGCGAATTCTTCCGGGTCAAACGCCTGCAGATCGTCGATCTGTTCGCCCACACCGATGGCGTGGATCGGCAGGCCGAAACGGTCGGCCAGCGCCACCAGCCCCCCGCCGCGCGCGGTGCCATCGAGCTTGGTCATCACCAGCCCCGAGACATCGGCGAGTTTGCGAAAGATCTCGACCTGATTGAGCGCGTTCTGCCCCGTCGTCGCATCGAGGATCAGAAGGGTGTTATGCGGCGCCTCGGGGTCGAGCTTGCGCAGCACGCGCAGGATCTTGGCCAGTTCTTCCATCAGATCGGCGCGATTCTGCAACCGCCCGGCCGTGTCGATCATCAACAGATCCGCGCCTTCGGATCGCGCGCGGGTCAGCGCCTCATGGGCCAGGCTGGCGGGGTCCGACCCTTCGGGCGCGGTCATGACCGGCACGCCCGCGCGCTCGCCCCAGACCTGAAGCTGTTCGACCGCAGCGGCGCGGAACGTGTCACCCGCCGCGATGATGACCGATTTCCCGGCGGCACGGAACTGGCTGGCCAGCTTGCCGATGGTCGTGGTCTTGCCCGCGCCGTTCACGCCCACGACCAGCACCACTTGCGGGCGCGCGGGATAGAGCGGCATGGGGCGGGCGACGCCCTCCATGATGCGCGCGATTTCCTGCGCGAGCGCGGATTTGATCTCGGCCACGCTGAGCCTGCGGCCAAAGCGCCCCTCGGCCAGATTGGCGGCCACGCGGGCGGCGGTTTCCACGCCCATATCGGCCTGGATCAGCAGATCCTCCAGATCCTCCAGCATTTCGTCATCCAGAACGCGGCGCGGCCCGGTATCGCGGCCCATCAGGCGGCCCAGCAGGCCGGGTGTTTCGGCTGGCGGGGCCGGGCGCGCGGGCTCTGGTGTCGGCTCTGGCGGGGTGGGGGTGGGTTCAGTGGGCGCGGGGGGCGCGGGATCGGGTGCTGTGTCGTCGCTGCCCTCTTCGACCAGCGCTTCCAGCCCCTGATCCAGCTTGGACGAGGATCGGAACATCCGTTCCTTCATCTTCTTGAAAAACGACACGCGCGACCCCTGATGCTGCATGACTGACCTTGTCAGAGCTATCCGATGCAACGGCTGATGAAAAGCGCCGCGCGTGCAGGCTGGGGCAATTTGCGCGGCTGCATGGGCCGGGGTGCCATGTTATAGCTTGCCCGCACTTGCCAGAGCCCGAGAGATGATCGCCCCCATCCTGCCCTTTGCCCTGATCGCACTTCTGCCCCTGCCGCTGCTGGGGTTAGGCGCGCTATGGGGAGGCATCTGGGTCTGGCTGGGTCTGGCCTATGTGTCGGTTTTCGCCTTTGGCGTGGATGAGGCCGTGGGCTGGACAACCACCCCCGCCGATCCTGACCAGCCCCTGCCGGGTGCGGATGCCCTGTCGGTCGTGCTGGCGCTGGGGCATTTCACCCTGCTGGCGATGGCCGTCGCGGGGCTGGCCGGGGCGACGGGGCTGGGCGGGGCCGAGCGTGTGGGGCTGTTTCTGGGCGCGGGGCTCTATATCGGGCAGGTGAGCGTGGCCAATGCGCATGAGTTGATTCACCGAACCCAGCGCGGCCTCTTCGGTCTGGGCAAATGGGTGTTCATCTCGATGCTTTACGGCCATGTCACAACCTCGCACCGGTTGCTGCACCACGCCCATGTCGCCACGCCCGAGGACCCGAATTTCCCGCCCAGGGGCACGAGCTTCTACCGCTATCTGCCGCGCAGCATGTGGGGGAACCTGACGCGGGGCTTCGCGGTCGAACAGGCGCGCGCGCGCCAAAGCGGGCGGCGCAATCCCTATATCGACTATGCTTTGGGGGCGGCAGCGTTCCTGGCACTGGCGGGGCTGGGATTCGGCTGGGCCGGGGTCGGGGCGCTGGTGGGGCTGGGGCTATATGCGCAGGTGCAGCACGCGCTGGTCGATTACCTGCAGCATTACGGGTTGCAACGCCGCAAGCTGGCCAATGGCCGGTATGAGCCGCAGGGCCCGCAGCATAGCTGGAACAGCCCGCATTGGTTCACCTCGCTCATGGCGGTGAATGTCACGCGCCATTCGGATCATCACGCACATCCGGGGCGCAAGTATCCCGCCCTGCAACTTGATGACGCGATGCCCCGACTGCCCTACAGCCTGCCCGCAATGGGCGTGATTGCCTTGATCCCGCCGCTATGGTTTCGCATGATGGACCGTCGCGTGGCGCGGGTGCTGGCAGATGGATGAGGTTCAGGAATGATGCGCGCAGCAGTGACAAGACTGGCCCCGGCCTTCGCCGTGATGCTGGCCCTGGCGCAGGCGGCATCGGCGCAGACGCCGATGAGCGCCGAGGAATTCGAGGCCTATGTGACGGGGCGCACGCTGACTTTTGGCTTTGAGGGGCAGCCCTACGGGATCGAGGAATTCCGCAGCGAGCGGCGCACGACCTGGGCCTTTATCGGCGATGAATGCCGCGAGGGGCACTGGTTCGACCGTGGCGAGCAGATCTGTTTCGTCTATGACGATTTTCCCGAAGAAGAGCATTGCTGGATCTTCTGGGAGGGGGAGCAGGGCTTGAATGCGCGCTTCATGGGCGAGGGGAGTTCGACCGAACTCTATGAAGTGCAGCGCACATCCCGCCCGCTGATCTGTCCGGGACCCGAGGTCGGTGTCTGATCGGGCGTTCTGGCCCGGATGCAGACGTTTTTTTGAGTATTTTTGGCAAGATGAAGAGGGTGACGGGCGCGCTACAGCAGCGTGCCCTGTTCTGGGGGCGTGTCGCGGCGTTTGCTGCGGGGGGCGGCGGTTGCGGACCGAACTCTTAGGCGGGCATCGCTGAATTCGATCTGCAATTCGGGCTGGGTGGCCGCCTGTGCGGCGCTGGTCACCACCTGATCCTGCGCGTCGCGGACCACGGCATAGCCGCGCGCCAGCGTGGCGGGGTAGCCCAGAGACTGGCGCAGCCGTTCCAGCGCGGCAAGCTCGGCCTGTAGCTGCGCCAGACGCGCAGCGCTGGCGCGGGTGGCGCGGGCGGATTGATCGGTGAGGCGGCGGCGCGCCGTGTCGATCTGTAACCGGATCGTGGCGGGGCGCAGCCCGGCGGAGGCGCGGCCAAGTTCCTGCGTCTTGGCGGCAAGCAGCGCGCGCAGGCTGCCGGGGATGCGTTCGGCCCATTGATCGAAGCGCTGCGCCGAAGGCGCGATGAGGGTTTCGGGTCGCGGCAGGGCGCGGGCCAGATCGGTCAGCCGCTGGCGCCGCCCCTCGACCGACTGTGCGGCGGCGTGCAGCAGGCGCGCATTGAGCGTGGCAATCTGCGCGGCCAGATCGGAATGCACCGGCACGGCCATTTCGGCGGCAGCCGACGGGGTAGGGGCGCGGCGGTCGCTGGCGTGATCGATGAGCGTGGTATCCGTCTCATGCCCTACAGCCGAGATCAGGGGGATGTCACTGGCCGCCGCGGCGCGCACCACGATCTCCTCGTTGAAGCCCCACAGATCCTCGATCGAGCCACCGCCGCGCGCCACGATCAGCAGGTCCGGGCGCGGGATCGCCCCACCCTCGGGCAGCGCGTTGAACCCGGCGATGGCGCGCGCCACATCCGGCGCGCAGGCCTGCCCCTGCACGGCCACTGGCCAGACGATCACATGCAGGCCGAACCGGTCCTGCAGCCGGTGCAGGATGTCGCGGATCACGGCGCCCTGGGGCGAGGTCACGACCCCGATCACGCGCGGCAGATAGGGCAGCGGGCGTTTGCGCGCGGCGTCAAACAGCCCCTCGGCCGCAAGTGCGGCGCGGCGCTTTTCCAGCATGGCCATCAGCGCGCCCGCGCCCGCGGGCTCCACGCTTTCGACGACAAGCTGGTATTTCGACTGGGGCGCGAAGGTCGTCAGCCGGCCTGTGGCAATGACCTCCATCCCTTCTTCGGGGCGCACGGTCATGCGCGCGACCTGGCCTTTCCAGCTGACGCCCGCGATCACGGCGCGGTCATCCTTGAGGTCGAAATACATATGCCCGGTGCGCGCGACCACGACGCGCCCGACCTCGCCGCGCACGCGCACGCGGCCGAATTCGCCCTCGATCACGCGCTTCACCGCGCCTGAAATCTCGGCCACGGTGAATTCGGGGGTGTTGCGGGGGGCGTCTTCGATCAGGTCCATGGGCTGCCCTTGCGTGTGATATCACGCCACCCTAGAACGCGGGCAGGCAGAGGCCAAGAGAGGGCGGGCGATGAATATTCTGGTGCTGGGCAGTGGCGGGCGCGAACATGCGCTGGCCTGGGCGATCATGCAGAACCCCAAATGCGACCGGCTGATCTGTGCGCCGGGCAATGCCGGGATGGACCAGATCGCCGAATGCGCGGCGCTGGATATCCTGGATGGCAGCCGCGTGGTGCAGTTCTGCGAAGAGACGTCGATCGATTTCGTGGTGATCGGGCCAGAGGCGCCGCTGGCCGCAGGCGTGGCCGACCGGCTGCGGGCGGCGGGCATCCTGTGTTTCGGCCCCTCGGCGGCGGCGACCCGGCTGGAGGCCTCCAAGGCCTTTACCAAGGAGATCTGCGCCGCTGTTGGCGCGCCAACCGCAAGCTACGCTCATCTGACCGAGCTTGAGGCCGCGCGCGCCCATATCCGCAGCCATGGCGCGCCCATCGTCATCAAGGCCGACGGGTTGGCGGCTGGCAAGGGCGTGATCGTGGCCCAGACCGAGGCAGAGGCGTTGGACGCCGTGGACACCATGTTCGCGGGCGAATTCGGCGCAGCCGGCGCCGAGGTCGTGATCGAGGAATTCATGCAAGGCGAGGAGGCGTCGTTCTTCGTGCTGGTGGATGGTGAAAGCTGCCTGCCCATCGGCACCGCGCAGGACCACAAGCGCGTCGGCGAGGGTGATACTGGCCCGAATACGGGCGGGATGGGGGCCTATTCGCCCGCGCCGGTGCTGGATGACGCCATTGCCGATGCCGCGATGGAACAGATCATCCGCCCCACCATGGCCGAGATGGCGCGCCGGGGCATGCCCTATCAGGGCGTGCTCTATGCCGGGTTGATGATCGCGGGCGGGCAACCGCGCCTGGTGGAATACAATGTGCGCTTTGGCGATCCGGAATGTCAGGTGCTGATGATGCGGCTGGGCGCGCAGGCGCTCGATCTGATGCTGGCCTGCGCCGAGGGGCGGCTGGATCAGATGGCGGTCAACTGGGCCGATGATCATGCGATGACGGTGGTGATGGCGGCGCGCGGCTATCCCGGCGCCTATGACAAGGGCAGTGCGATCGGCGGTTTGCAAGAGTGTCCGGCAGACAGCGTCCACATGGTCTTTCACGCCGGAACCGCCAGCGCGCAGGGTCAGGTGGTGGCGACCGGCGGGCGCGTGCTGAATGTCACTGCGCGCGGGGCCAGCCTGCAAGAGGCGCGCGACCGGGCCTATGGCATGGTCGACCGGATCGACTGGCCCGAGGGGTTCTGCCGCCGCGATATCGGCTGGCGCGCGTTGTAGAGAGAGGGCTTGACCAGAGACACGGACGACGGCGCGCCTGTAAGTATCGGCGAAGCGGCCCAGCGAATGGGCCATCTTGCGCCAGAGGAAATGCCGCCCCCTGATATGGATCGTCAGCGCTTCGGCCCAGTCGGTGGCTTTTGACTTTGCGGATCGCGGGTAAAAGCCGGATGCCGCGAGCGCGGCCATGGCGACGCTGTTCAGCGCAGGCCGGCGCAGGTCGCGCGTGGACGGAACGATGGGACTGCGCCCAAGCTTTCGGGTGCCGCTTTGGTCGAACGCAGGGGGGTCATCATGTGGCACGGGCGACAGTCGGCAGCCGGGCGGTTGTGGTCAGGATGGTGCGCTGGGGGGCGGCGGGTGCCATGATCGCCGCCAGCCTGGCAGCCAGCCCGGCTCTCTGATGAGCAAGCCAGACCCGCTGTTTGACGCGCAGCGCAGCTTTGAGCAGCGTGGACCGCTTCCGCCAGAAGCGAACCGCAAAGAGCAACCTCGCCATGACAGCGACGCCTGCAAGGATCGCCACCTGATCGAGAACGACTTTGCGAAAGCAAGACGGCAAGACAGATTGCAGCTATGCTGCCAACCGAAGCCCTGTCGCAGGCTTCATCGCGTCACGATGATTGTCCGCACACCCTCATTGGCGCGTCTGGTTCAGAAAAACACGCCCGGCCTGGGTCAGGTGGCCAAGGGCAGGTCAAACACGATACAGCATCCCTTGTCTTTTCGGCTAACATGAGCGGAGCCACCATGCGCTGTCGCGATAGAGCGTACGATTGCCAGACCAAGACCGCATCCTGATCCCGGCGCAACCGTTCCATCTGGCTGCGGCAATCGCATGAAGCGCTCGAAGACCTGCTCTGACGCGGCATCCGGAATTCCTGGCCCCTCATCTTCCACCGTCAGCGATACCTGCCGGTCCTGCCGGATCAGCGTGAGTGTCAACTCGCCGCCGTTGACCGCGCCATAGCGCAAGGCATTGTCGAGCAGGTTCTCGATCACCTCGCGCAGCAGGACGGAATTGCCGCGCACATTCAGCTTTTCGTCTGGGGCTTCAAGAATGATATCGACCCCTCGCTGCATGGCGGCAGGGGCGAATTTCCGCGCCATATCGGCGACCAGCCGCCCGAAATCGATCACCTCGCCATCGGCAGCGCCGGAATGATCTGCCGTCTCGAGGCTGAGCAATTGCTGGCTGAGGCGGGACAGATCGCTGGCGGCTTCGTGCAGATCGTGCAGGCGGACATCCCTTGTGTCGGGATCCTTGGTCGAGAGGGCGGCTTCGGCCTGTGCGCGTATCGCGGCGACAGGGTTGCGGATCTGATGGGCGGCATTGGCGATAAAGGCATTGCGGTGCTGTAATTCCGCCTGCAACCGCGAGAAGAGGGAATTCATCGTGCCCACCAACGGGCGCACTTCGCTGGGGACAATGCGCCGGATGGGGCCAAGCTCTGCCGGGCTGCGCAGCGAAATCGCCTGGCGCAGGTCGATCAGCGGGCGCAACCCCTGGGCGATGCCGAACCAGACGGCCGTTGCGGCCGTGACCAGCACCAACAGGAGAATACCCAAAGCCTGATTCAGAATGGTCATGCTGAGGGCGCGGCGCTGGGTGGTGGTCTGCCAGACCAGAACGGTTGTCCAGCCATCAAAGAACGGGTCGGCGATGAACTCGCGCAGCGCCACTGCGCGCACAGGCGTGTCATTATAGCTGAAGTTGAAGAAATACGGCTCGCCGCTGCGAAGCTCGGCGGGAATGACATTGTCGGGCATATCGGTATAGCCCGCCAGTATCCGGCCATCAGCAGCCGAGACGTTATAGAAAATCGGATCCCCCATCACGCCCACGAGCGAATCCAGCAGCGCGTCCGAGACGACATCGCCCTGGGTAATGATGACCTCGCGCGCAACGACATGCGCCACGACCTTGAGCGCGTCATCATACAGCGCCTGCGACATGGTCTGCGCCTGCCAGTAGCGCATTGCTCCTGCCATCAGGGCCACAGCGACAAGCGGCAGCAGGATCAGCACGAAGAGCCGCAGGCGCAGCGACCCCGCAAAGGGCTTGCGCGGGCGCCGGGCGGGGCGCTTCATGTCGGGTCAACCTGCATCATGTATCCCAAGCCGCGCAGTGTGCGGATGCTCACCCCGTGCCCGTCCAGCTTGCGGCGCAGACGCGACACCAGCAGTTCGACCGCATTTGCGTCGATATCCGCGCCGATGCCATAAATCTGCTCGCCCAGATGGTCCTTGGACAAGACCCGCCCCGGGCTGTCGGCAAATGTCTCGAACAATGCCAGTTCCCGCCTTGCAAGCGCCAGCGTGCCCGCGCTGGATATCAGACTGCGCGCGGCGCGGTCATAGGTAATGGCGCCGATCAGTTGCAACTCGCTGCGCGCATCTGCGGGGCGACGCGACAGGGCGCGGATGCGCGCGTGCAGTTCCGCCATTTCGAAAGGCTTGACCAGATAATCATCCGCCCCTGCATCCAGCCCCGCAACGCGGTCGGAAACCTGTCCCTGCGCGGTCAGCATCAGCACCGGAAAGACCTGCCCCCGCGCGCGCAGCTGACGCAGAACATCCAGCCCGCCAAGGCCCGGCAGATTCACATCCAGAATGACAAGATCCGCGCCGTTCTGCGCCAGAAAACTGTCGGCATCCTGCCCGTTATCCAGCCAGTCAACCGCGTGACCTGCATCCTGCAGCGATTGAATCAGGGCGCGGGCCAGAATGGCGTGATCCTCTATCAGCACAATCCGCATCGCGTTTCCTTGCCGATCTGCCCCGTATTTCGCGCCTTGACAGCATTCTGACAGGTTCGTGCGCTACCCCTCGCCGCGCACAACAGGGCGTGGAGGCACCCCTGCGACTGTGCTTAATATGACATGGGAGGTCAACATGACACTGAAAACACCAACCCGGCGCGGGGCGCTGGGGATAATGGGTGCTGCGGCTGCGGCACTGACATTCGGCGCACCGGCGCAGGCAGAGGTGGATTTCTCCGGCCAGACTGTTGAATGGATCATCCCCTTTGGCACCGGGGGTGGGTCTGACACCTGGGCGCGCTTCAACGCACCTTTCCTGTCCCGGCATCTGCCCGGCAACCCCACCGTTGTCGTGGTAAATGAGCCGGGCGGCGGGTCCACCCGTGGCACCAACCTGTTCGCGGCGCGCGCACAGCCGGATGGCCTGACCATCCTCGGCACCTCGGGCTCGACCCAGTTTCCCTATCTGCTGGGTGACCCGCGGGTGCGCTACGAATATCAGGACTGGTCGGTCGTGATGGTCGGCCCGACGGGCGGCGTGGCCTATGTCAGCCCATCGACCGGGGTCGAGAGCATCGACGACGTGGCCAGTCTGCAGGACCAGCGACTGACCTATGCCAGCCAGGGCGCAACCTCGCTCGATCTGGTGCCGATGCTGGCCTTCAGACTGCTGGGCTTTGATGTGAACTATGTGTTCGGCTTTGGCGGACGCGGTGACGGACGGCTCGCCTTTGAGCGCGGCGAGGTCAATATCGACTATCAGACCTCGTCGGCCTTCATCAACAATGTCACGCCGCTGATCGAGGAAGGCAGCGCCGTGCCGCTGATGTCCTGGGGTGTGCTGGACGAGGATGGCAACCCGCAGCGCGACCCGACCTTCCCGGACCTGCCGATTATGGAAGAAGTCTATGAGATGGTGCATGGCGAGGCACCGTCAGGCCCGATGTATGAAGCCTACAAGGCGTTCAACACCGCCGGGTTCGCGGCACAGAAAATGGTTGTCCTGCCCGAGGGTGCCTCGGAAGAACTGGTCGAGACCTATCGCCAGGCATGGCGCGATGTCTTTGACGATCCGGAGTATCAGGAAACCGTCGAGGCCGCTCTGGGCAGCTATGAGCAGGTAACCGACCGCGCGGCAGAGGCTTTGTTCGCCGCCGGGACCAATATCGACCCCGATGTGCGCGCCATGGTGGTCGAGATGCTGGCCGACGAATACAACGTCCGGCTTGGCGACTGATCGCCCCTACCCCCCCGAAGCCATGTGGCTTCGGGGGGTTTGCATGCCACGGCCATAGCTCGGGGGCTTGCCCCGTGCCGGTCCGTGGCCAGACAGGTTTTCCGAACGATACTTCACCAGGGGGCCGCCATGATCGATGTGTTCGTCTCTGCGCTGACCAATATCCTGACGCTGCAGCATCTGGGCTACATGATGATCGGTGTGATCGTCGGGCTGATGATCGGCGTGTTTCCCGGGCTGGGCGGGATTGCCGGGTTGTCGCTGATGATCCCGTTTCTTTACGGCATGGACACGACATCGGCGCTGGCCATGCTGATCGGGCTGGTGGCGGTGATCCCGACCTCGGACACATTTGCCAGCGTGCTGATGGGGATACCCGGGTCATCCGCGTCACAGGCGACCGTGCTGGACGGGTTTCCGATGGCCAAGAAGGGTCAGGCGGCGCGGGCACTCTCGGCAGCGTTTTTCGCTTCGCTGGTGGGGGGGCTGATCGGGGCCGTGGTGCTGACAGGCTTTGTTCTGGTCGCCCGACCTGTGATTCTGGCTTTTTCCTCGGCCGAATTATTCATGCTCTCGGTCTTTGGTCTGTCGATGGTCGGGGTGCTGGCGGGCAAATCGCTGGTCAAGGGCGTGGCCGCCTGCGCGCTGGGGCTGATCATCGGATCGATCGGCGGGGCGCCGGCCACGGGCGAGTTCCGCATGGTCTTTGATGTGGACTATCTTTATGACGGGATCCCGCTGATCATCATCGGTCTGGGCTTGTTTGCCGTGCCCGAGATTGTTGATCTGTTGCGTCGCGACCGCTCGATCTCGCAACATGCAACGCTTGGCGCGGGCTGGTTCGACGGTATCCGCGATGTGATGCGCAACTGGTGGCTGACACTGCGCTGCTCCGGCATCGGCTCGATGATCGGGGCCATTCCGGGCCTGGGCGGCACAGTTGTTGACTGGATCGCCTATGGCCATGCAGTGCAATCAACCAAGAAGGACCCGAAATTCGGCGAAGGCGATGTGCGCGGGGTGATCGCGCCCGAGTCGGCCAATAACGCCAAAGAGGGCGGTGGGCTGCTGCCCACCCTGCTGTTCGGCATCCCTGGCGGAGGTGCGATGGCGGTGTTTCTGGGCGGTATGGTGCTTTTGGGCATCCAGCCGGGTCCGTCAATGGTGGGCAGCAATCTGGACCTGACCTATACGATCATCTGGTCACTGGCGCTGGCGAATGTGCTGGGCGCGGGGCTGTGCATCGCGCTTGCCATCCCGATTTCCAAGCTCACGCTGATTCCGTTCAAGCTGCTCGCGCCTTTCATGATCGCTGTGATCTGCTTTGCCGCGTTTCAGGCCACGCGCACGCTGGACGATCTGATCGTGCTGCTGGCGGCTGGGGTTCTGGGCGTCTATATGCGCCGCTTCGGCTGGCCGCGCCCGGCGCTGCTGATCGGCTTCGTTCTGGCAACGCAGGCCGAGACCTATCTCTATCAGGCCGTGCAATTCTACGGCTGGGAATTCC
>PWWF01000142.1 GCA_003561595.1 Paracoccaceae bacterium
CCATTCGCTACGCTCCGCGCGACAGCGCAACCCGAGGGACTCTGAGCGTGACCACCACCACCCCCATGATGGCCCAATATCTCGAGGTCAAGGCAGAGGCCCCCGACGCGCTGCTCTTCTACCGCATGGGCGATTTCTACGAGATGTTCTTTGATGACGCGGTCGCCGCCGCGCAGGCGCTTGATATCGCGCTGACCAAACGCGGCCAGCATCAGGGCGCGGATATCCCCATGTGCGGTGTGCCCCACCACTCGGCCGAGGGCTATCTGCTGACCCTCATCCGCAAGGGCTTTCGCGTCGCGATTGCCGAGCAGATGGAAACCCCCGAACAGGCGAAAAAACGCGGCCACAAATCGGTCGTGCGCCGCGAGATCACGCGCCTTGTCACCCCCGGCACCCTGACCGAGGATTCACTTCTCGACGCACGGCGCCACAATTTCCTCGCCGCCTATGCCGAGATCCGCGACAGCGCCGCGCTCGCCTGGGCCGATATCTCGACCGGGCAGATCCGCGTCACCGAACTGACCCGCGCGCGCCTGGGCCCCGAACTCGCCCGCCTTGCCCCGCGCGAGTTGCTCGTCAGCGACCAGCGCGCCGAAGATATCCGCCCCATCGCCGAGGATATGGGCGCCGCGCTGACCGGCCTTGCCCCCGCCAGCTTCGATTCCGCCAGCGCCGAGGCGCGGCTCTGCGCGCTATACAAGGTCCAGACACTCGACGGTTTCGCCGCTTTCACCCGCCCCGAGCGCGCGGCGCTGGGCGCGCTGGTCGATTATCTGGACCTGACGCAGCGCGGCAAGCTGCCGCTTCTGCAACCGCCCGTCCGCGACAGTGCCGATGGCAGCGTCCAGATCGACGCCGCCACCCGCCGCAATCTGGAACTGACCCAATCGCTTTCCGGCACGCGCGAGGGCACGCTTCTCAACGCCATCGACCAGACCGTGACCGCCGCAGGCGCGCGGCTTCTCGAACGCCGCCTCTCCGCCCCCGCCCGCCAGTTGGACATGATCCGCCCGCGCCATGATGCCGTGGGCTTTCTGCGCGACGCCCCGCGCCTTCGCGCCGATCTGCGCGGCGCGCTCAAACAGGTGCCGGATCTTGACCGCGCGCTCTCGCGCCTCTCGCTCGACCGGGCGGGGCCGCGCGACATGGCCGCCATCCGCAATGCCGCGACATGCGCCATCGAGATCGCAACCCTGCTGGCCGAACAGGACGGACCGCCCCTGATCGCCGATGCCGCCACGGACCTGACCGGCCATGACGATCTGCTCGACCTGCTGGACTCGGCCCTGATCGCCGAGCCCCCGCTTCTCGCCCGCGATGGCGGCTTCATCGCGCCCGGCCATGACCCGGAACTGGATGAGGCCCGCCAACTTCGTGATGAGGGGCGCTCGGTCATCGCCCGGCTGCAATCGGACTATGCGCAGGACACCGGCATCCCCGCTCTCAAGGTCAAGCACAACAATGTGCTGGGCTATTTCATCGAGGTCACCGCCACCCATGCCCAGCGCATGCAGGCCCTGTCCGAGCGCTACATCCACCGCCAGACCACGGCGAATCAGTTACGCTTCACCACGGTCGAACTGTCCGAGCTGGAAACCCGTATCCTGAACGCAGGCGGTCAGGCGCTCGCCATCGAAAAACGCCTGTTCGACCAACTGCGCAGCGCCATCCTTGCCGCCGCCGCCACTCTCAGCCAGACCGCCCGCGCATTGGCCGAGATCGATCTGGCCGCCGCCCTGGCAGAGCTTGCGCAATCGCGCGACTGGGTCGCGCCCACGCTCGACACATCGCGCGCCTTTGCCATCACGGGCGGGCGACATCCGGTCGTGGAACAGGCGCTTGCCCGCAGCGGCCAGCCCTTCATCGCCAATGATTGCGACCTCAGCGCGCAGGATAATGCCGCCATCTGGCTCTTGACCGGCCCCAACATGGCCGGGAAATCCACCTTCCAGCGCCAGAACGCGCTGATCGCCATTCTCGCGCAGATGGGCAGTTTCGTGCCCGCACAATCGGCACATATCGGGCTGGTCGGCCAGATCTTCAGCCGCGTGGGCGCGTCAGACGATCTGGCGCGCGGGCGCTCGACCTTCATGGTCGAAATGGTCGAAACGGCGGCCATCCTCAATCAGGCCAATGACCGCGCGCTGGTCATCCTGGATGAAATCGGGCGCGGCACGGCCACCTATGACGGGCTGTCCATCGCCTGGGCCACGCTCGAACACCTGCATGACGTGAACCGCGCCCGCGCCCTCTTCGCCACCCATTACCACGAGATGACATCCCTCGCAGGCCGCCTGCCGGGCGTTGAGAATGCGACAGTCACGGTCAAGGAATGGGAAGGCGAGGTCATCTTCCTGCATGAGGTCCGGCGCGGCGCGGCAGATCGCAGCTACGGGGTGCAGGTCGCGCGCCTCGCGGGGCTGCCCGACCCGGTCGTCGCCCGCGCGCGCGAAATCCTGTCCGCACTGGAACAGGGCACCGATAGCGGCCCCAAGGCGATCATCGATGACCTGCCGCTGTTCGCCGCCAGCCCCCCGCCCGCGCCCGCAAGCCCACAAACCAGCCCCGCCATGGAAAGGCTCGCCCAGATCTCCCCGGACGAGCTGACGCCAAAACAGGCGCTCGATCTTCTCTATGACCTCAAGGCACTCAGCACATCCTGAGCTTCATCTTGCCAAAAATACTCAATTCGACGCTGGCGTGGACGAAACCCCGACCTGCGCGGGGCGCAGCAACTGGTCATGCAACTGGAACCCTTCGGCCATGACCTGAATGATCTGGCCTGCCCGCGTGTCGGGCACCGGCGCCTCGAACATGGCCTGATGCAGATGCGGGTCAAACATATCCCCCACCTCGGGCGAGACACGCTCAACCCCGTGCTTTGTCAGGATATTCGTCAACTCGCGCAGGGTCAGCTCCACCCCTTCGACCAGCCCGGCCGCCGCCTGCCGCGTCTCGTCATTCGCGGCGCTCAGCGCGCGCGACAGGTTGTCATAGACCGGCAGCATGTCACGCGCGATCCGCGATCCGCCATACAGCTGGGCATCGCGCCTGTCCTTCTCGGCGCGCTTGCGGCTGTTTTCGGCATCGGCCAGCGCGCGCATCATGCGGTCATGCATCTCATCCCGCTCTGCCTGCAGATTGGCCAGCTCCTGTTCCATCAGCCCCAACGGGTCCGATGCCTCACCCGCCTCCGGCTCGGGTGTCGCCGCTTCCGCGCCCGGCGCGTCCTGGCGCGCGTCTTCCTGCGTGTCCTGTGCGTTCGGCTTTGCTTCGGCCATGCGTATTCCTTCAACCCTCAATCCGCGCGGCGGTCAGACAGCATCCGCCCGACCAGCTGCGCCGTGTAATCCACAATCGGCACGATGCGCCCGTAATTCAGACGCGTGGGCCCGATCACCCCCACCGCCCCGATAATCTGACGATCCTCGTTCATATAAGGAGAAACCACCAGAGTTGAACCCGTCAGCGAGAAAAGCCGGTTCTCGGCCCCGATAAAGATCCGCACACCTTCGCCCTGTTCGGTCAGCTCCAGAAACTCGGCGATATCGCGCTTGCGCTCCAGATCGTCGAACAATGTACGGATGCGCTCGATATCTTCGGCCCCTGCCTCGTCGTCAAGCAGATTCGACCGCCCCCGCACGATCAGACGCTCCTGCGGCTCGCCCTCATGATCCCAGATCGCGAGCCCCTGCTCGACCAACTGGGTTGCCAGCGAGTCGATCTCGCGGCGATTGCGCTTGATCTCATCACGAAACCGCGCCAGCAGGGTCGAAACGGTCATCCCCTCGATCATCGAATTCAGGTAATTGGCCGCCTCGCGCATGGCCGATGGGGTCATCCCCCGCGGCGGCGTGAACAGCCGATTCTCGACATGGCCATCGGCAAAGACCAGCACCACCAGCGCACGATCAGGGCCCAGACTGACAAACTCGATATGCTTGATCGCGGCCTCATGCTTGGGCGACAGCACAAGCGATGCGCCCTGCGTCACCCCGC
>PWWF01000026.1 GCA_003561595.1 Paracoccaceae bacterium
GGCGTTTGATCAGGGCGCGCATGTCACCTATCTGGGCCCATCGGGCAGCCATATCGGCACCAAGGAAACGATGAAGGATACGGCGCGCGTTCTGGGGCGCTACTACGACGCCATCGAATACAGGGGCTTTGGGCAGACACAGGCCGAAGTGCTGGCGCAATTCGCAGGCGTGCCGGTCTATAATGGGCTGACGGATGAATTTCACCCGACCCAGATCCTTGCCGATCTGATGACCATGCGCGAATTTACCCATAAGCACCTGTCCGACATCGTATTCTGCTTCATTGGTGATACGGGCAGCAATATGGGCACGTCCCTGATGGTGGGCGCGGCCCTGATTGGAATGGATATCCGGCTGTGCGGCCCGCAAAGCCTGTGGCCTGACGCTGCGGTGGTCGATCAGTGCCGCCAACTGGCGAAAATCAGCGGCGCGCGGATCATGCAAACCGAAGACCTGAGCGAGGGCGTGGAGGGCAGCGATTATATCTACACCGACGTTTGGGTGTCGATGGGCGAGCCGGCAGACTTCTGGGCCGAACGTATCGCGCTGCTTTCGCCCTTTACCGTGACGCAAGATGTGATGGACCTGTCCGGCAACCCGCACACCAAATTCCTGCACTGCCTGCCCGCCTTCCACAATCGCGACACTGCGACCGGCGAGAAGATCTTTCAGACCTATGGAATCGATTGCATGGAGGTGACGGACGAGGTGTTCGAATCCCCCGCCTCGGTCGTCTTTGATCAGGCGGAAAACCGGTTGCATTCCATCAAGGCGGTGCTTGTCGCCACGATAGGGGCCTAGAGCATGCGCATCGTGGTGGCCTTGGGCGGCAATGCCCTTCTGAAACGCGGCGAGCCGATGACGGCCGAAGCGCAGCACACCAACGTGCAGATCGCAGCCGTCGCCCTGGCCGATCTTGCGCGCGATCACCAGATCATCGTGGCGCATGGCAACGGCCCGCAGGTCGGGCTGATGGCTCTGCGCTCCGCCGCCTATGCCCCCGACAACCCTTGGCCGCTGGATATTCTGGGCGCCGAAACCGAAGGCATGATCGGGTATCTGATCGAACAGGAACTGATGAACGCCCTGCCGAAGGGCACCGATTGCGCCACGCTGCTGACCCGGGTGGAGGTCGACCCGCAGGATCCCGCCTTTGACCAGCCAACCAAACCAATTGGCCCGGTCTATACGGCCGAGGAGGCAAAACGCGTGCGCGACGCGCATCAATGGTCAATGGTTGAAGAGGCAGAGGGCAGTTTGCGCCGTGTTGTACCCTCGCCGCAGCCGATTGCCATTCTGGGCATCACGCCGATCCGTTTGCTGGTCGAAGCAGGGGTTTGCGTGATCTGTGCAGGCGGGGGCGGCATCCCTGTTGTTCGGGATGATGATGGCAAGATGGAAGGTATCGAGGCCGTCATCGACAAGGACCGCACTTCGGCTTTGTTGGCAAAGGCGTTGAATGCTGACGCCCTGTTGATGCTGACAGATGTTGAAGCAGTCTTCCGTGATTGGGCAGGTCCGTATCAATCGGCCATCGAACAGATCACGCCTGATGCGCTGGATGAGATTGATTTCGCCGCTGGTTCGATGGGACCAAAGATCGCCGCCGCCTGCGATTTTGTGCGCGCAGGTGGAACGATGGCCGGCATCGGGCGGTTGCAGGACGCGCGTGCAATCGTTGAAGGGCGCGCCGGCACGCAGGTAAGCATGTACTCACTGACCGCTGAAAAATCTGTTGCCGGGTGAGCGGCCGGTTCCGGACCTGACAGAGCGACAAAGGCCCCTAGCTTGAGTGCAAATGGGCTGTGCGTAAAGTCAAGCACGTCATAGGGATCGACAGTTATCTGTCGGCCTCCCGTTTCTGGCAGGACAACCAGCCTCCTGCATGGCGTGGGGATGCCGGTGAGAACCTTGATTCAGATCAGTACATGACGAAAAAGCATCTGATATCGATCGTGTGATCGACCGTCTGCCGTCTCGTCCAGGCTGTTCGCGGGCTTGGAGTGTGAAATGGAATCGCCGGAACAACAGAAGGGGTCTGACCTTTCGGCCCGGGTTGAAGCTTCGCCCGGAGGTGGTGATCCTCGTCTGCCCGCAGTTCGTGTGGAACGTACCACGCCCGTCCCCCGGCGATCGCGGCGGGTCTGGATCTGGGCCGTTGGTGGTGTCGTTGCCGGGGTCGCGGCTCTTGGACTCTATTTGCAGCCTTGGACATCTGGGCCGCTTGCCGTTGCGGTAGAAACCGCGGCCCTTGCCCCCGCAACCCGAGTTCTGGCTGTCAATGGCAGGATTGCCGCTCTCCATACAGTCGATGTGCGCGCGCTGGTCGGTGGCACGCTCGCGGATGTTCCAGTGTCCGAGGGTGACATCGTCGACAGGGGCGATGAACTGGCCCGGATCGACGCCGCCGCCCAAAACGCCATAATGCGGCAGGCCGTAGCGGGGCTGGACGCCGCCCTTGTGACTGAGGCGCAGGCGAAGGACACTTTTGCACGGACTGAAGCACTTGGCGAAAATGTCACGCGTTCAGCGCTGGAGGCCGCCGCGCGCGCCGTTCAATTGGCTGAGCAAGAAGTGGCGCGGACCACAGCCCTGGTCGATCAGGCGCAGGTGCAGCTCGAAAACTACACCATCCGCGCGCCAATGACCGGCACGATTTTGGCGCTGAATGTCGAACATGGGCAGAGCATTGATCCCATGACCCAGCTGATGACGATCGCCGACCTTGAGCAGCTTGTCGTCGAGACGGATGTCGACGAAGCTTACGCCACCCAGATCCGCGCGGATCTGCCCGCTGTGATGCAACTCGCGGGTGAGACGGCCCGACGCGATGGCCGTGTCGCGCGTGTCTCACAGCGGGTCGATGCGGCAACCGGAGGTCTGGCGGTCACACTCAGCTTTGACGAGATGGTGCGCGCACCGGTCGGCCTGACCGTCACGATCAACCTCATCGTGGATAGCCTTGATACGGCAATCACCGCGCCGCGTGCCGCGATCCAGACGACCGAGGCGGGCGATGCGGTCTTTGTCGTAACGGATGGCACCGCGCAGCGCCGCCCGGTGTCGGTTGTCGACTGGCCCGCAGCCCTGCTGATAGTGACCGACGGGTTGGAGCCGGGCGACGTGCTGATCCTGGACGCGACCGGCATCAGCGATGGGCAAGCGGTGCGCGTGGAGGCCCCCTGATGCTCTACGCGCTCAAGATTGCCACCCGCTACCTGACCGCCAGCAAGTCGCAGACATCCCTTCTGGTTCTGGGGGTTGCGGTGGGTGTGTTCATCTTCATCTTCATGTCGGCGCTGATTGGCGGGTTGGCTGAATTCATCCTGTCACGTACGGTGGGTGACATCAGCCACGTCACCATCACAGCCGAGGAGCGCGACCCTGCGATCCTGATCAGCCCCGATGGCCAGATCCTTGCGGTGGTCGAGCGCGGCCGCTCCCGCACCGCCACCCTGGCCGAGGCCGCAACATTCGTCCCCCTGATCGAGACCGTGCCGGGAGTGGCCGCCGTTTCGCCCCAGATCAGCGGCGCGGGGTTCCTGACGCGTGGCGCACAAGTGGCGCAGGTGTCGGTGACTGGGCTGGAACCGGGACGCGAATCCGCCATCCTGAACCTTGACGGTTACATGATCCAAGGCTCGGCCCGTCTGGGGTCCGGTCTGATCATACTGGGCGAGACCTTGGCCGATGAGCTGTCGCTGCGGCTGGGCCAGACGCTGCGTCTGCAATCTTCGAGCGGCGTTTCCGCGGTGTTGACGCTGAGTGGCATCTACAAGACTGGCAACGGCATGATCGACGCCAGCAGCACCTATGTCAGCCTGTCCACTGCGCGGACACTTTTCGCTCTGCCGCAGGGCGTGACGCGGATCGAGATCAAGCTGGCCGATCTGAACACCGCCGACGCCACGGCCCTGCGCATCCGGGCGCTGACGGGGCTGGATGCCGTGCCCTGGACCGACGGCGCGGCCCAATTGATGGAGGCACTGAA
>PWWF01000196.1 GCA_003561595.1 Paracoccaceae bacterium
GCGCCCGTCCAGAACGACCCGATGCAGCCCGCGCGGCACAGGGGCCGATGGGTCGCCCATGCCGCCGCTTTCCAGATGCAGTTCTGCACCGGGCGGCAGATCGGCCACCATGCCCTCGGTCACGATATGGGCGCGGACCGGCGCGCGCGCCTGCAACTCGGCCAAGTGGCGCGCGGCCTCCTCCTCGGTGTCAGAAGGATAACCCAGCGCGCGCAAGATCGCCGCCCGTGTCGCGGGCGGTGCCTCGACAAACCGGCCCGCGCCGTCATGGTAGCGCCAGACGATACCCAGATGCTGGCACAGCGCGTCCAGATGGGGGGTCATGGCGTCCTCCTTACCCCGCGTTTTCCAGCACAAACGCCACCACCGAGTGCGCCGCAACGGCTGTCGGACCACCCGTAGGCGGGGCGGCGGCATCCGGCGCGCCATCGTCGGATTGCGTGTCCAGGGCGCGGGTCCAGACCAAGCCCTCGGGCGCGTCGGGCAGCGTGACATCCAGCGCCGAACCCGCGTTAAAGACCAGAAACAGCGCCGTTTCCTGCGCGTCCCAGGGCGGCGTGCCATGCGCGGTGCGCTTCTCGACGCAGATCACACGCAATTCCGGGTCCTCCCAATCCTGCGGCTCCATCGGGCGGCCTGCGGGATGCCACCAGAACAGGTCAACGAATTCGTCTTCCTCGCGCGCACGGCTGTGCAGAAAGCGGGTCTGACGCAGGATGGGACGGGCCTTGCGAAAGGCGATCATGCGGCGGGTAAAGGCCAGGAAATCCGTGTCCGGGTCCGACCAGTCCACCCAGCCGATGGGGCTGTCCTGACAATAGGCGTTGTTATTGCCCTGCTGGCTGTTGCCGATCTCATCCCCCGCCAGCAACATCGGCACCCCCTGCGACAAAAGTAGCGTGGCCATCAGGTTGCGCCGCGTGCGCGCGCGTGCGGCGATGATGGCCGGGTCGTCCGACGCCCCCTCGACCCCATGATTGGCGCTGTAGTCATTGTCATGGCCGTCGCGGTTACCCTCGCCATTGGCGTGGTTATGCTTTTGCGCATAGCTGACCACATCCATCAGCGTGAACCCGTCATGCGCGGTCAGGAAATTGACCGAAGCTGTCGCCGCGCGGCCCGAATGATCGAATTGCTGCGCCGACCCGGTGATCCGCGCGGCCAGATCGGGCGCGGCCCCCGCGTCGCCGCGCCAGAACTGCCGCGCGCCGTCGCGAAACTTGTCATTCCATTCGGCAAACGGATGCGGAAAGGCGCCAAGCTGGTAGCCGCCGGGGCCGATATCCCAGGGCTCGGCGATCAGCTTCACGCCGCGCAGCACCGGGTCCTGCCGGATCGCGGCCAGAAAGGGCGCATTGGCGTCGAACCCGGTATTGCCGACCCGCCCCAGCGTCGCGGCCAGATCAAAGCGAAACCCGTCCACGCCGTACTCCTGCACCCACAGCCGCAGGCTGTCCAGCACCAGCCGCAGCACCATCGGATGGTCGAGGTTCAGCGTGTTGCCGCAGCCCGTATCGTCGATCGTCTCGCCATCCGGCCCCAGCCGGTAGTAGCTGGCATTATCGAGGCCCTTGAGGCTGAGCATCGGCCCCATCGCATCGCCTTCGCCGGTGTGGTTATAGACGACATCCACGATCACCTCGATCCCGCGCGCATGCAGGGCGTGGACGATATCGCGGATCTCGTGCCGTGTGGTGGCATGGCGCGGGTCAGGCGCGCACCATACGACGGGCTGGTAGCCCCAGTAATTCACCAGCCCCTTTTCCACCAGAAACCGGTCATCGATAAAGGCCTGAAGCGGCAGGAATTCCACGGCCGTGATGCCAAGCCCCGACAGATGGTCCAGCATCTGGTCAGAGCGCAGGGCGGCAGGCGTGCCGGGGTCGGTCACTCCGGGCATCTGCATGCTCAGCCCGCGCAGATGCGCTTCATAGATCACGCTGTCGCGCATCGCGTGGCGCGGGCCGGGGGGGGCCGCAGGCAGCGGTGGGCGGATCACGCATTTGGGCATATGCGGGGCGCTGTCGATGGGGCACGGGGCGAGGCCATCGTCCCCCTGCACGACGCCTTGCATCGCCGCGTGCCATGACATGCGACCCGTCAGTTGCCGCGCATAGGGGTCGATCAGCAGTTTGGCGGGGTTGAACAGATGCCCCTTTTCCGGCGCGAAGGGTCCGTGCGCGCGCAGCCCGTAATGCTGGCCCGCCCGCAGCCCGGCGATATGGCCATGCCAGACATGGCCGCTGCGTTCGGGCAAGGGGATGCGCCGGGTCTCGACCCCTTGCGCGTCGAACAGGCAGACATCGATCTGCGTGGCATGGGCCGAGAATACAGCAAACGCAGTGCCGTGCGCGTCGGGCACCGCGCCCAGACAGTCGGGATTGCTGGCAGAATGATGCAGGTCGGTCATGAGGGTGCAGGCGGTCCTGTTCAGGAAATCGGGGCGCGCGGGGGCTGGTCAGATTTTGGCTGCCAGCCCCTCATATAACGCGGCATATTGCCGGGCGGAAGCGTCCCAGCCGACCTCTGCGCGCATGGCGTTGCGCTGCATCCGGCCCCATGCCTTGCGGTCGGCATGTAGCGTGCACAATCGGTCCAGCGCAAAGCCCAGGCCCTGTGCCGTAACGGGGTGGAACTGCACCCCGGTCGCCGCGCCTGCGCGCAACCCCGCCTCATTGGCGGGGATGACCGTATCGGCCAGCCCGCCCGTCAGCGCCACCAGCGGGATCGCGCCATAGCGCAACGCGTAAAGCTGCGTCAGGCCGCAAGGCTCGAACCGAGATGGCACCAGCACGGCATCGGCGCCTGCATACATGCGATGGGACAGCCCCTCATCATAGCCAATGCGCACACCCACCCGGTCGAACTGGGCCGCCGCGCGGCGCCATGCAGTTTCCAGCGCCCGGTCGCCCGAGCCCAGCAGTACAAGGCTGCCGCCCCTGTCCAGAAGGCGCGGCAGCGCGCCCAGCAGCAGGTCCAGCCCCTTCTGTTCGCTCAGCCGCGAGATGACGGCGCAAAGCGGGCCGTCGCCCGGCTCCACCCCGAATTCCGCCGCCAGCCGGGCGCGATTGGCCGCCTTGCCGCGTGGTGTGGAATAGGGTTGGATCACCGGGTCAGTGGCGGGGTTCCAGACCTCCAGATCCACCCCGTTCAGAATGCCCGACAGCGCATCCGCCCGCGCCCGGATCACGCCATCGAGGCCCATGCCGAATTCCGGCGTGGTCAGTTCATAGGCATAGGTGGGCGACACGGTCGAGATCCGGTCCGACCAGATCAGACCAGCCTTCAGCGCACTGATCTGGCCGTAATATTCGAACCCCTCGGGCGAAAATCCGCGCTCGGGCAGACGCAGGGCCGCGCGCCGCCCTGCCCCGGTCAGGCCGTGAAAGGCGATGTTATGCACCGTCATCAGCCTGCCTGCCTGCGCGCCCATCTGGTGGCAATAGACAGCGGCCAGCCCGGCCTGCCAGTCATGCAGATGCAACACCTCTGGCTGCCAGTCCGGCAGCGCGCCGGTGGCGATGCGCGCGGCCATCCAGCCAAGGGCGGCAAAGCGGCGGTCATTGTCGGACCAGTCCTGCCCGTCCGCATCCAGATAGGGCGAGCCCGCGCGATCATAGAGATGCGGCGCATCCAGAACCAACAGGTCCAGCCCGCCCGCCTGCGCAGACAACAGCCGCGCCGGACCGCCGAACAGATCATCCTCGCGGGCGACGACTTGCGTGTCGGGCAACCGCGCCAGCAAGGCCGGATAGCCCGGCACCAGGGTGCGCAGATACCAGCCATGCGGGCGCAGCGCGGCGGGCAATGCGCCGACCACATCGGCCAGCCCGCCGGTCTTGACCAGTGGCGCACATTCCGACGCAACGCCCAGCGCCGCCCTCATGGCCGGGCGCATCGCATCGGCCTGCCCCGGAGGCGGCACGGGGTGGGTGGGCGGGAGTGCCGCCTCCGGGGCAGGCCGGCTTCCAAAAGCACACCGCCCGA
>PWWF01000299.1 GCA_003561595.1 Paracoccaceae bacterium
CATCCTGTGCCGCGGCCTGAACCGCCGGTGAGTCGTCAGGGGTGTCTTTGGCGGCGGTGTTCAGACTGTCGCGCAGGGCGTCAAGATCGCCCTCGAAACGATCGATCAGCTTGAAAACGACCTCGGCACCAAGCGCCTCGATCAGCTCATCGAGTTGTTCGAACCTGCCGATTGGGGGGTGCGAGGATGGTTCCTCTGTGGTCGCCTCCGCCGGGAAAAGGTTGGACGCCGGAACTGTCGCCGGGGCGGTTTCGGCGGAACGCAAGGGGGCGGCTGCGCCGTCAGCTTGCCCGGCGCGGGGCGACATGGGCCCGCCTTCGGGCGCCACGCTATCCGGCGCACCAACGTCGGCATCGGCCCACTGCGCGAACACCCCGGTCAGGCCGATAGTCGTGATCGGTTTGGGCAGAAAGTCGGACATGCCTGCGGCCAGACAGGCGCGCCGGTCTGCTTCAAAGGCATTGGCGGTGACGCCGATGATCGGCAGGCGGGGGTCGAAGCAGCGAATGCAGCGTGTTGCCTCAAGCCCGTCCATCACGGGCATCTGCATGTCCATCAGAACCAGATCGGGGCGGTTCACGCGGGCGATCTCGATGGCCTCGTGTCCGTTGCGGGCAACCTGCACCTCGTGCCCCATATGTTGCAACATGCCGTGGATCACTTCAAGATTGACCTCGTTGTCCTCGGCCACCAGCACCTTCAGGCGCGCGGCCGGGCCCGGTGGTGCCATAGCCGGTGTCGTGGCGGGTTCGGCCTGCGGGCACTCGATCGGCGTGACCGGCAGTTCGAACCAGAACAGGCTGCCGCGGCCGGGTGCGCTTTGCACACCGATCCGCCCGCCCAGCCCCTCGACGATGCGCCGACAGATTGCCAGCCCCAGGCCGCTGCCGCCGAAACGGCGTGCATGCGAGCCATCGATCTGGCTGAACTCCCGAAACAGCGCCCCTATCGCCTCGGGCGCGATACCGATGCCATCATCCCGCACCTCGATGCGCAGCCGTTCGGGGCTGGCCAGGCTGCCCCGCACCTGCACCCGGCCACTATGGGTGAATTTCAGCGCATTTCCGACCAGATTCACCAGAACCTGGCGCAGCCTTGCCTGATTCACGCAGACCCGGCACGCTGGCAGGTCGATCTGCAGCTCCAGCCCCTTGACCTCGGCCTGATCGGAAAAGGAACTTCTCAGCTGGGCCGCCAGTCCGGACAGGTCGGTGTCGGTCTGGTCGGATTCGATGACCCCTGCCTCCAGCCGCGAGAAATCGAGAATGCCGTCGATCAGGTCGCGCAGCAGAAAGGCCTGGGCGGAAATCGTGCTCAGCCGCCGCGTGGCGGCATCGGGCAATGACTGCAGGGCAAGCAGTTCGGTTGAGCCGATGATACCGTTCAGCGGGGTGCGTATCTCATGGCTCATGGTGGCCAGGAAGGCCGATTTCGCCTGATTGGCAGCTTGCGCACGCACCGCCCGGCGCCGGCTGCGCTCTTGCAGGATGGCCATGCGCTGGCTTGAGCGCTCCAGGCGGCGAAGCTGTTGCAGCAGCAGCCCGAAGATGCCGAGAAAGGCGAGAATCAGGACCAGCGCCAGCCATGCCAGACGGTCCTGGATATCGCCACGCAGTGCCCTTTCGGCAACGCGCATGGTATTGGTGTCGGCATTGGCACGCAGCAGCAATTCGTTGGAATGCGTCAGCCAGGGCGCCAGGTCGGCGGCGAAACCGGCCATCGTGGCTGCATAATCGGGCGCCGTGCTGTCGATCGCATCGATCCGTGGCGCCAGATCCATCACGAAGGTGGCCAGTTCCCTTGCTTTGCTGGAAAGGTTACCGTCAGCGCTGAGATCCAGCAGGAACGTGCCGCGTTCCAGAAGCGCGACCCGGCTATAGAGAACGTCATAGGATTGCACCAGTTGGTCATGTTGCCCGGCGTCACCGGTTGCGCCGATCATTCTGGCGCGGGCATGCAGGTCACGGACATGGCGGTCGGTCTGAAAGACTGCCCACATTGCATCTTCACGCACCACCGCATCCATGGCCCGCTCGGTATCGAGCAGGCGCATGAATTGCAGGCCGGCGGCGAGGACCGCCACCAGCGCAATGGTGCCAAGCACCACAAGGCCAAGCCGCCCGCGCAATGGGCGGCGCGGTTTGCGGCGCTTTCGTGTCAAGGCAGAACCTCGATGGCCGCCACCTGCCAGACAGAGCGTGAAAAATACACCTCGTCATGCAATTCGGGGTATTCGTCGAACGGATAGATCACGAAAAGCGGCCCCTTGTCGCGCACCGACATGGTCTCGCCATTGTGCCGCACGGCCAGAATCACGGGAACGCTTTCGATATCTGTCCAGGGCATTGACGCGGCGTAATCATTGACCGCGATGATCCGCAGGGCCGAGCCGCTGGCGCCGATGGCGGCCATCAGGTCGGACAGAAGCGGGCCCGAAAAACGCTGCGGCCCCTCATACCAGGGGGTGGTGGTGACGGTTTCGCGCAGGGGTAGGGCATCGATCATGGCGAGATCGAAATGCGCCGCCCCCTCGGCATTGGTGTTGTCGATCTGCCCCGAAATGCTCAGAAGCGTCTGCCCTTCAGGCCTTGGCAAAGCCTCGGCAAAGGCACTGGCAGTGATGGTGGCAGCCGCGATGGCGGTGGCGGCGGCGGCAGAAATGCGGGGAAAAAGGGTCATCATGGACTCCGTCAGGGAAATGTTCGCAATGGCCGGGCCGGCAATGCCGCCCGCCCCCATGAAAATACAGGGCACAATCTTAAGCAGTCCTGAACCGAGACATTGTTTTTCGACGGTGCCGGATTGCCGGATCAGTTTTCCGGCACCTGGACATGCTGCGCCAGACGGTCGGCCAGCTGCGCGCTGGTAAAGGGCTTGGCGACGTAATCGTCAAAGCCGATGCTGCGATACTGCGCGACCTGGTCGGGCCGTGCATTGGCGGTCACGGCCAGCACCGGCACCGGCGCAGTGCGGCGCGCCGCTTCCTGGCTGCGGATTGCCTGCATGACCTCTGTCCCGGCCATGCGCGGCATGTTGATGTCCAGCAGAACGATGTCAAAGCGCTCTTCTTGCCAGGCGTCCAGCGCCTCGGCGCCGTCGCTGCACAGGGTGACCATGGCCCCCATCCGCGCCAGCATCGTCTGAAGAATCTTGCGGTTGGTCTTGTTGTCGTCGGCGACCAGAACCTTGTGGCCGTCCAGCAGCGCATTTGCCCGCGCCTCCTGCGGGGGGCGTGGCGGTTGCGGGGGGAGGGCCGGGGCACCTGGGCGACCGCCCGGGTGGTCTGCCTGCTGCGGGGGCTGCGTGGACGGTGCGGCCTGTTCGTGTTCGCGGCATGCTGCATTGTCAGGGGGATCCGGCGCCGCGACCGGGTGCGCCACCTCTGGCAGGGGTAGCGATATGCTGACACGTGTGCCCTGACCCGGTGTCGAACTCAGCGCGAAGCGCCCGCCCATCGCTTCGGTCAGCCAGGTCACGATGCTCAGGCCCAGCCCCGCACCTTCAAACCGGCGGGCAATCCCGTCATCGCATTGCACGAAGGGCAGCACGGCTGCGGCCTGTTCGGCCTCGGTCATGCCGATGCCGGTATCCGTGACGGTCAGCGTGACGCCGTCCGGGTCCGACAGGTCAAGCGTCACGCCTGCGCGGCCTTCCTGCGTGAACTTGACGGCGTTCGAAATCAGCGCCCGCAGAATCGCGCCGAACCGCCCTGCATCGCCAAGCCTTGCCATCGGGCGCGGTGCCAGAAGCCGAGTATCCAGCATGATCCCCTTGTCCGCAGCGGTTCGGCGCGCCGCACCGACCGAGGTTTCCAGCACGAAAGCCGGATCAAAAGGAGAAAGCTCAAGCACCGGATGGCCCTGATCCATGGCCGCGACATCCAGCACATCCGACAGCAACAGGGAAAGCTGCAGCGCCTGTGCATGGATATCGGCCAGATGCCCCCGAAACTCTTCGGGGCGCAGATCGGCTGCGG
>PWWF01000397.1 GCA_003561595.1 Paracoccaceae bacterium
CCCATGCGCGTGGCCAGCCCCCCGGCAAGGATGATCCCGGCAGTCCGGGTCACGGCATGGACCATGTTGGTTTGTAGGGCATGCGAGTTTGCATCCGTAGCGTGAACAGGGTTGGGGCGGGCGGTTCTGGATATGTCATGGTAAACTGCCTCGGCAAGCACAATTGCGGCAGAGCGTGTTCGCGGATTGGAAACGCAGCGGTTCGCAGATAGCGCTTGCCTGGACTGGTGCAAAATCCCTTCATGATGTATGACGTGTTAATGTTTTAGTCACCGGGGGCCGTACGCCATGCAGATGTCAGACCACAAATCCGGGCATTGGCTGCCCGTGGATCAGGCCGAGACGCTGCGCGGCAAGGATACCGATGTGCCGCGCCTGGTGCCCCCGCAGGCCAGTATCCTGTCGCGGTTGCGCTTTCGCAACTGGGGCGAACAGGACGCGCCGCAGTTCCGCGCGATGCTGGATGACGCCGACCTGTGGCGTTTCATGCATGAGGAGTATCCCGGCACGATCACCGATGATCTGGCCGCAACGCTGATCGAATTGTCGCGGCAGGCCAGCCATCACAAGGTGCGTGCCGTGGAATTTGACGGCCAGTTGATCGGGCAGGCGCGGATGCAATGGCACAGCACAACCACGCCCCCGCAATCGGGCGAGGTCAGCTATTGGCTGGCGCGCGCGCATTGGGGCAAGGGGCTGGCCGCACCCATGGTTGCGGTCTTTATCTGGCGTTGCTTCAGCATGTTCCCCGCCCTGTCGCGGATCACGGCGCGCATTCACCGCGACAACACAGCCTCGCATCGCGTGGTTGACCGGCTGGGTTTCCGGCTGCTGGAGGATGATCTGGGCGATGGCTGGCAAAGCTATGCGCTGGACCGCGCCGACGGGATCGATCTGTCGCGCGTGGCGCTGCCGGATCGCTGAGCCCTTTGGTCGGGGATGGTGGGCGATGAGAGATTTGAACTCCCGACATCTTCGATGTGAACGAAGCGCTCTACCACTGAGCTAATCGCCCCCGAGCGGCTCTTTACCGGGGTCGCGCGGCTGGCGCAAGCCCCCTCAGACCGTTTCGGAAAATCTGCCGGGCCGCGCGGTTGCCGCGCGGCCCGGCACTGTCTGATCAATGTGGTGCGCGTGCCGTGTCGGACCCGGTCGGTGCTGTCAGGCGGGCCAGGCGCGCAGCCTCATCCGCGGCCTCGTCCCACTCAATGGGCTCGGGCTTGTGCACCAGCGCATGGCGCAGCACATCGCGCACATTACTGACGGGAATGATCTCCAACCCCTGTTTCACGTTGTCGGGGATCTCGGGCAGGTCCTTGGCGTTTTCTTCCGGGATAAGCACAGTCGTGATCCCGCCGCGCAGGGCCGCAAGCAGCTTTTCCTTCAGCCCGCCAATGGCCAGCACATTGCCGCGCAAGGTCACCTCGCCGGTCATGGCGATGTCCTTGCGCACCGGGATCTGCGTCAGCACCGACACGATGGATGTCACCATCGCGATCCCCGCACTGGGGCCATCCTTGGGCGTAGCGCCTTCGGGCACGTGCACGTGGATGTCCAGCGCGTCAAACCGTGGCGGCGTCACCCCGATCTGCGGCGCGATGGAGCGCACGAAGGAGCTTGCCGCGTCGATGGATTCCTTCATTACATCGCCCAGCTTGCCCGTGGTCTTCATCCGGCCCTTGCCCGGCAGTTTCAGCGCTTCGATCTGCAACAGATCGCCGCCGACCTGGGTCCAGGCCAGCCCGGTGACCACACCGATCTGATCCTCTTTCTCGGCCAGCCCGTAGCGATGGCGCGGCACGCCCAGGAAATCGCCCAGGTTGTCGCGTGCCACGATCACCTTTTCGGTTTCCTTCTTGACGATCTGAGTCACCGCCTTGCGCGCGACCTTGTTCAGCTCGCGCTCAAGGTTGCGGACGCCGGCCTCGCGCGTGTAGCGGCGCAGGATTTCGGTGATCGCCCCGTCGGAAATGGTGATCTCACCCCGCCGCAGCCCGTGATTCTTGATCGTCTTGGGCAGCAGGTGGCGGCGCGCGATCTCCAGCTTTTCATCCTCGGTATAGCCCGAAAGGGGAATGATCTCCATCCGGTCCAGCAGCGGGCTGGGCATGTTGTAGCTGTTGGCCGTGGTCAGGAACATCACGTTCGACAGATCATATTCGACCTCGAGATAGTGGTCGACAAAGGTCGAGTTCTGTTCCGGGTCCAGCACCTCCAGCATGGCCGAGGCCGGATCACCGCGGAAATCCTGCCCCATCTTGTCAATCTCATCGAGCAGGATCAGCGGGTTCGTGGTCTTGGCCTTTTTCAGCGCCTGAATGATCTTGCCGGGCATCGAGCCGATATAGGTCCGACGGTGGCCGCGAATCTCGCTCTCATCACGCACGCCGCCCAGGCTGATGCGGATGAATTCGCGCCCCGTGGCGCGTGCGACCGACCGGCCCAGACTGGTCTTGCCCACGCCCGGAGGGCCCACAAGGCACATGATCGGCCCCTTGAGCTTGGTCGAGCGCGCCTGAACGGCCAGATATTCGACGATGCGTTCCTTGACCTTCTCAAGGCTGTAGTGATCCTCGTCGAGGATTTTCTCGGCGCGGCCAAGGTCTTTCTTGACGCGGCTTTTCACGCCCCACGGGATCGACAGCATCCAGTCAAGGTAGTTGCGCACCACGGTCGCCTCGGCGGACATGGGTGACATGTTCTTGAGCTTCTTCAGCTCGGCCTCGGCCTTGTCGCGCGCTTCCTTGCTCAGCTTGGTGGCGTTGATGCGGTCTTCGAGTTCCTTGACCTCGTTCTGGCCATCCTCGCCGTCGCCCAGCTCCTTCTGAATGGCTTTCATCTGCTCATTCAGGTAATACTCGCGCTGGGTCCGTTCCATCTGGCTTTTAACACGGCTCTTGATCTTGCGCTCGACCTGCAGGACGGACAATTCGCCCTGCATCATGCCATAGATCTCTTCCAGCCGCTTGACGGTGTCATCCGTCTCGAGCAGTTTCTGCTTCTGCGCGACATCGGCCCCCAGATGCCCGGCGGCCAGATCGGCCAGCACGGCGGCATCGGACGCATCGGCAATCGCGGTCAGTGCCTCATCCGGGATGTTCTTGCGCACCTTGGCATAGCGTTCGAATTCGCCCTGAACCGACCGCATCAGCGCCTTGACCGCATCGGCATCGCCCGTCTGATCGGGCAGGGCCTTGGTCTCGACTTCGAAAAAGGCGTCATTTTCGATGAAATCCGCGATCTCGACCCGGCTGCGCCCCTCGACCAGCACCTTGACAGTGCCATCGGGCAGCTTGAGAAGCTGAAGCACATTGGCCAGCACGCCCACGCGATAGATATCGTCGCTGCCCGGATCTTCCTGCGCGTGATCCTTCTGCGAGATCAGCAGGATCTGCTTGTCTTCGGCCATCACCGCTTCCAGTGCGCGCACGGATTTTTCACGCCCGACGAACAGCGGCACGATCATGTGCGGGAACACCACCATGTCGCGCAGCGGCAGCAGCGGGTAGCTTTGTGTCTGCGACATTCACTTCATCCTTGTCTGATGCGCAATCTTGCTTGCGCCCTGTCCCCAATCTGGGCGTTGGGGGCACAGGTTTCAAGCGTCTGTTATCTGCGGGGCGGGCAGAGAGTCCAGCCAGACGGTCAGTGCAATCGGCCAGAATGTCATCGCCTGCGGGTTTCGAACCACGCACCACCCAAGGCTTCGGACGGGTCATGCGACGCACAGCGGGGACGCTATGCCGCACCATTATCGTGACGGGATGCGACATGCGCATCCTCCCCGGATGCCATGGCAAGGCGCGGCTGGGCCTGCGCAATCAGTTCATGCGCGGAGCGAGCGGGCGACACGCCCGATCGACTTGCCGTCAGGCGCTTGCGGTCGCACGATGTGAGCAGTCCACATTCCGCCCCGGTCGAACGGCAGGCAAGCCGCACCGATCAGCGATTTCAGACGTATCCGGCGCGAATTGGGGTTCCGGCCAGCCGGAACCCCACTCACCCACGTGCCCTTCACGTCACGGGAAGTAAAGACCCCGGTCATCCTGACCAGATGTCCTAGCTTCGCTGAAACCCATGCGCCTGCCAAGCACAAAACCCGGGCAAGTTTAGCGATCCGTGGCTAAAGGCTGCGCAGCAGTTGGGGCGTGGGCCAGCCATCGGCAGGCAGGCCCAGCTCTGCCTGTACATCCTGAACGGCCGCGCGCGTATTTGCACCCAGAATGCCGTCAATGCCCCCCACATCATAGCCGCGCTGCGTCAGGCGTTGCTGCAGATCGCGCATCTGGTCCTGATTCAGCCCTGTTTCGGGGGTGCCTGCCTGATAGACCGGGGCGCCCATCAGCCGCGTGCCGAAATAGGCCGCCGTGGTGACATAGATGAAGCTCTGGTTCCATTCGAACAGAACGCGGTAATTGTGAAACACCATGAAGGCCGGGCCGCGATGGCCCTGCGGCAGGATGATCGAGCCGCGCATATCGCCCGAGGGCAGGCTGCCATGCGCCGGGCGCACGCCCATCGCCTGCCAGTCGCTCACGGACATTTCGGTGCGCAGTCCTGTGCGTGTCAGATCCATGCCCTGCGGGATCGTCACCTCATGCAGCCATGGCTCGTTCGCGCGCCAGCCATTCGCGCGCAGCATCGACGCGGCGGACATCAGCGCATCTGCGGCCGAGTTCTGAAGGTCGATCCGCCCGTTGCCATCGCCATCAACCGCGTGGTCAATGATATCCGACGGCAATTTCTGCACCATCCCGATCTCACCCGCCCAGGCGCCCTGCGTGCTGCGCGGGTCCAGCTCGCCCCGACGATACATCTCGAGCGCGGCAAAGACCTGCGGGCGGAAAATCTCGGGCCGGCGGCAATCATGGGCCAGCGTGACCAGCGCGTTCACGGTGTTGAAATTGCCCTGATTGGCGCCGAAATCGGTCTCGAATGCCCAGAAGGCCAGCAGAATGCCCGGCTGCACCCCGAATTCCGATCGCGCGCGGTCGAACACGGAACGGTACTGGTCCAGCCGCGATCTGCCTGCCGCCATCCGGTTCTGCGAGATCAGCGCACGCGAGAAATCGAGGAAGGGGCGCTGGAATATGCCCTGGCTGCGATCTGCATTGATAACCGCCTGATTGCGCTGAACGCCGCGAAAGAAAGTCTCGGCCAATCCGCTGTCATAGCCGCGGCTGACTGCCTCGCTGCGCAGGTCATTGACGAAACTGCCGAAATCGCCACCACAGGACTGGGCCTGGGCGGCAGACGCGATGGAAAATGTCAGGCTTGCCGCCAGAATGGAAAGAATGCGCATTGTGCCCCCGTGTTTGATCGGGGGCACGTTAACGCGAAGTCTGTCTGGACGGAATCGCTTTTCCGTGATGCCTGATCAGAGCGTGTCGCGCCCATGCGGCGCGGTGAAATCCAGCACCGGATTGACCGGGATGATCCGGTTCGGATTGATCGTGTCGTGGCTGTAGTGATAGTGGCGCACGATATGCCCCAGATGCACGGTCCCGGCGACGCCCGGATGTTGATACAGCTCGCGCGTATAGGCCCAGAGCGCGGGGTAATCCACGATCCGCTTGCGATTGCACTTGAAATGCAGGTGATAGACACTGTCGAAGCGCACAAGCGTGGTGAACAGCCGCCAGTCGGCCTCGGTCAGCTGGTCACCGGCCAGATAACGCTGGCGCGACAGCCGGTCCTCCAGCCAGTCGAGCGTGTCAAACAGCGGAACGACAGCCGCGTCATAGGCCGACTGCGTCGTGGCAAAGCCGGATTTGTAAACGCCGTTATTGACCGTGTCATAGACGCGGGCATTCACCTCGTCGATTTCCGCGCGCAGGGCGTCGGGGTAGTAGTCATCCGTATTGCCGGTCAGCCCGTCAAAGGCGGAGTTGAACATGCGGATAATCTCGGCGGATTCGTTGGACACGATGGTGCCTTGCGCCTTGTCCCACAGCACCGGAACCGTCACCCGGCCCGAGATTTCGGGATCGGCGCGCAGATAGACATCGCGCATGAAGGGCGCGCCGTGCAGCCGGTCGCCGGTTGCGCCGTCGAAATCCTGCGCGAATGTCCAGCCGTCATCCAGCATGTCGGGATGCACGACCGAGACATCGATCAGATCCTCCAGCCCCTTGATCGCACGGAAGATCAGCGTGCGATGCGCCCAGGGGCACGCGTAGGACACATAGAGGTGGTAGCGCCCCGCCTCGGCCTTGAACCCACCCTGACCCGAGGGGCCGGGGCTGCCATCGGGGGTGACCCAGTTGCGGAATTTCGCGGTGCTGCGCTTGAACGCGCCGCCCGTTGATTTGGTGTCATACCATTCGGTCGACCATTTGCCGTTGACCAGTTGTCCCATCATCATCTCCTGTTTCGCTGCACCTTAGATGCGATGATGGTGCGTCAGCACAAGGCGCCGGGACGGGGGGCTATTGCAGGTCGGAAAAGGCGTGCTGCATCCGGTCGATGGCATCCTCGATCACCGCGCGCGGCGCGCCGAGGTTGAAGCGCAGATAGCTTTCGCCGCCTGTGCCGAATGTCGGGCCGTGATTGACGGCGATCTTCGCCTCACGCTCCACCCGCGCGGTGAATTCCGCCTGCGACATGCCGGTGCCCGCAAAATCCACCCATGCCAGATAGGTCGCCTGCATCGGCATGGCACGCAGCCCCGGGATTGCGTTGATCGCGGTATCGAACAGGCGCAGGTTGCCATCGAGATAGGCGCAGAGCGCATCGACCCATTCCGCGCCCTCGGGCGAATAGGCGGCGGTCACGGCATGCAGCCCGAAACTGTTGGGCGAAATCCCCGCGCCCACCAGCGTCTGCGCGAAATCCTTGCGCAGGCGGGCATCGGGCAGGATGACATTGCCGCAATGCGTGCCCGCAATGTTGAAGGTCTTGGAGGCCGAGGTCAGCATCACCAGCCGCGACAGGGCCTCGGGCGCGGCAAGTGGCATGGGCACATGCTGCTGGCCGGGCATCAGCAGATCATGATGTATCTCGTCCGAAACCAGCAGCAGGTCGTGGCGTTCGCAGAAGTCGGCCAGCGCGCGCAGTTCGTCCGCGCTCCAGACCCGGCCGCCGGGATTATGCGGCGAACACAGGATCAGCATTTTCTCGCGCCCGGTCATCGCCGCATCGGCCGCGTCAAAATCCATCTCGTATCGGCCATCCACCAGCGCCAGCGGGCATTCCACCACCTGCCGCCCGGCCCCTTCGATGGTACGGGCAAAGGCATGATAGACCGGGGTGAACAGCACCACCCCGTCACCCGGTGCGGTCCATGTCTGCAGACACAGACCCACCGCATTGACCAGCCCATGCGTGGAAAAGACATGGCCAGGGTCCACCTGCCAGCCATGGCGCTCGGCCATCCACCAGCAGATCGCCGCACGATAGGCGGCATCATCGCCGAAATAGCCATAGACCCCATGATCGACCGCCTTGCGCAGCGCGTCCTGAATACAAGGGGCTGCGGCAAAATCCATATCGGCGACCCACATCGGGATTCCGCTCTCGGGTGATACGCCATAGCGTTCGCGCATCATGTCCCATTTCATCGAATGCGTGTTGCGTCGGTCGATGATGCGGTCGAAATCCATGCACTGTCCTTTTCATCTGCCTGTCGCGCAACCTGACCGGGCTGCACGGGCGCTGCAAGCGGGAAATGCCCATTGAACGGCCCGCGTGCTTGGCTTACATCGCCTGATCATGAGCCTGCGTCCCATATTGATCCACCCTGATCCGCGCCTCAAGAAGCGCTGCGCCCCGGTCGAAAGCATCACGCCCGAGATCGGCAAGCTGGCCGAGGACATGCTGGAGACGATGTATGATGCCCCCGGTGTGGGGCTGGCCGCACCGCAGGTCGGTGTGCTGACGCGCCTGTTCGTGATGGATTGCGTGAAGGAAGAGGGGGCCGCGCCGCACCCGATGGTGCTGATCAACCCCGAGATCGTCAGCACCTCGGATGAGGTGAACACGTATGAGGAAGGCTGCCTCTCGATCCCCGAACAATATGCCGAGGTGACGCGCCCCGCGCGCGTAGTGATGCGCTGGACAGGTCTGGATGGCGCGCGGCTGGAAGAGGAATTCGACGGCCTCTGGGCGACCTGTGCGCAGCATGAGCTGGACCATCTGGACGGGCGTCTGTTCATCGACCATCTGGGCGCGATCAAGCGCGGGATGATCACCCGCAAGATGGCCAAGCTGAAGCGCGAGAAGGCGCGGGGGTGAGCGTCCGGCGCTGCATTCCATGGCCCGACCCGCGCCCGCGCCGCGGAGCAGACCCCGTGGCCGTGATCACCGATGAGGTGCGGGCAATCTGGGCCGACATGATCGACACGATGGAAGCAATGCCTGGGGTGGGGCTTGCCGCGCCGCAGATCGGGGTGATGCGGCAACTGGCGGTGGTCGATGCCTCGGACACGCGCGGGCAGGCCGTGCGCATGGCGAACCCGGTGGTCCTGCATGCAAGCCACCAGATGCGCCCCCATGACGAGGCCAGCCCCAACCTGCCCGGCGTCTCTGCCCGAATAGAGCGCCCGCGGGCCGTGACAGTGCGGTTCCTGAACGCGGATGGCGCAGAGGAAGAGCGCGATTTCGTGGGGCTCTGGGCCACAAGTGTGCAGCACCAGATCGACCACCTGGCCGGGCGGATGTATTTCGACCATCTGGGCCGTGTGAAACGCGACATGCTGCTGCGCCGCGCGCGTAAGGTGGGTCGATGACCCACCCTACGACACGGTTGCGCGTGGTGTTCATGGGAACGCCCGATTTTTCGGTCCCCGCGCTGGAGGCCCTGCATCGTGCGCATGAGATCGTCTGCGTCTATACCCAGCCGCCACGCCCGGCAGGGCGCGGCAAGCAGCCCCGCCTGACACCCGTTCATGCGCGCGCAGACGCGCTGGGCCTGCCAGTGCGCCACCCGATCTCGCTGAAAGGGACAGAGGAGCAGGCGGAGTTGGCAGCGCTCGAGGCAGATGTCGCCGTCGTGGTGGCCTATGGGCTGATCCTGCCGCAACCGGTTCTGGACGCGCCGCGCTTCGGCTGCCTGAACATCCATGCGTCGCTCTTGCCACGCTGGCGCGGGGCGGCGCCCATTCAGCGCGCAATCATGGCGGGCGATGCGCAGACGGGCGTGTGCATCATGCAGATGGAGGCGGGGCTAGATACCGGGCCGGTCCTGCTGCGCGCTGCAACACCGATCACCGAGGCCGACACCGCGCAGCATCTGCATGACCGGCTGTCCCGGATGGGGGCAGAACTGATCGCCGAGGCGCTGGCCAGGCTGCCGGAATTGACCCCCGAAGTGCAGTCCGACCACGGCGTGAGCTATGCGGCCAAGATAGACAAATCCGAGGCGCGGGTGGACTGGTCCCGCCCGGCGCGCGAGGTCGCGCGCCAGATACGCGGGCTGTCGCCCTTCCCCGGGGCGTGGTGCGAGGCTCCGTTCGGGCGGCTGAAACTGCTGGATGCGCAGGCGGTTGAGGGGCAGGGCACACCCGGGCAGGTGCTGGACGGGCTGACAATTGCCTGCGGCGAAGGGGCGGTTGCCGTGACGAAGGTGCAACGCGAGGGCAAGCGCGTGCTCGCTGCCGAGGACTATCTGCGCGGGACGGACGAACTGCGCGGCTGCATCCTGTCGTAAGGTGGGTGGCAACCCACCCTTCGGCCACCCTCGATAATTTACCGCTGGTTAAAGATGATCGGGTTAGCCTTTAGGCCATGCCGGAGTATCGTCGTCGCCATGTGCCCGGGGGAAGCTATTTCTTCACGGTGAATCTCGAAGACCGGGAATCGCGTCTGCTGGTCGAGCAGATCGATATCCTGCGCGGCGCTTATCATTCGGTCTGCAAAGAGCATCCGTTCACCACCCAGGCCATCGTGATCCTGCCGGACCATATTCACGCTGTCTGGACCTTGCCGCCGGGTGATGCGAATTTCTCCACCCGCTGGAAGAAGATCAAGGCCCGGTTTTCGCGTGCGGTTCATTCCAGGGGGCTGGGATACGGCGTATCATTATCGCCAAGTCGCATAAGCCGGGGCGAGACGGGACCGTGGCAGAGGCGATTCTGGGAACACACGATCCGCGATCAGGCGGATCTTGCCCACCATATTGCCTATTGCCACAACAACCCGGTCTGGCACGGGCTGGTTTCCGCGCCCGAGCAATGGCCGTATTCCAGTATCAAGCGATGTAAGGTGGGTGCCAACCCACCCGCTGTGTCGGGCGGCTGAGGGTGGGTTCACACCCACCTTACAAGATCACACGTTCTTTTTCAGCGTATCGACCAGATCCGTCCGCTCCCACGAGAACCCGCCATCCGCTTCGGGCGCCCGCCCGAAATGACCATAGGCCGCAGTGCGCGCATAGATCGGGCGGTTCAGGCCCAGATGGGTGCGAATGCCCAGCGGGGTCAGGTCCATTGACTGCGCGATGACCTGTTCGATCGCCTCATCCTCGACCTGGCCGGTGCCATGCGTATCGACATAGATCGACAAGGGCCGCGCAACCCCGATCGCGTAGGAGATCTGCAGCGTGCAGCGCCGCGCCAGCCCTGCCGCGACCACGTTCTTTGCCAGATAACGTGCCGCGTAGGCCGCCGAACGATCCACCTTGGTCGGGTCCTTCCCTGAAAAAGCCCCGCCCCCATGCGGGGCCGACCCGCCATAGGTATCGACGATGATCTTGCGCCCGGTCAGCCCGGCATCGCCATCGGGCCCGCCGATCACGAAGGTCCCTGTCGGGTTCACCCACCATTCCGTCCGCTCGGTCAGCCAGTCGGCGGGTAACACCTCGCGGATATGCGGCTCGACAATGGCGCGTATATCGTCCGAGCTTTGCGTCGCATCCGCATGCTGGGTCGAGAGCACAAGCTGCGTCACCTCGACCGGCTTGCCGCCCTCATAGCGCAGCGAAAGCTGGGTTTTCGCATCGGGCCGCAGGCTCGGTTCGGCACCGGATTTCCGTGCTTCGGCCAGTCGGCGCAGGATGGCATGGGAATACTGGATCGGTGCGGGCATCAGATCGGGCGTTTCATCCACGGCATAGCCGAACATGATGCCCTGATCACCGGCCCCGTCCCGTGACACGCCCTGCCAGATATGGGCGGATTGCTCATGCAGGAAATTCAGCACATGGCAGGTGTTCCAGTGGAACTTTTCCTGCTCGTACCCGATATCCTTGATGCAGTCGCGCGCAATCTGGGGGATGCGGCCCATGTAATCCTTCAGCCGGTCGGGATCGCTCAGCCCCACCTCACCGCCAATAACAACGAGCGATGATGTCGCAAAGGTCTCACACGCAACACGCGCGGTTTCCTCTTCTGCCAGCAGCGCATCCAGCACAGCATCCGAGATACGGTCGCAGACCTTGTCGGGGTGCCCTTCGGAGACGGATTCCGAAGTGAAAATGTAATTCTGCCGCGCCATGCCTGCCCACCCGTTCTGTCACCACCCGAGCGCGCCACAAACGCCCGGATTTCCAAATTGCAATCGAGTTGCCATTAGCAAGAAAGCACAGGGGCGGCAACGGGCCAGCGCAATCTCAGCCGCGCTCTGACAGCACCTGTTCGAGGAAGGCCTGCACCTCTGGCCCGATCCCTTCGACAATCAGCGCGACACCGTCGGCATTGGGGTGAATATGATCGTCCTGCATCAGATCGGAAAAGCTTTGTCCGGCATCGGCCTTGTCGGACAGGGGCTGCATGAAATCGGGGTAAAGCGGCACATCATGAATGCCCGCCAGATCAACATACATCCGCTCGAACGCGCGCTGGAATTCGGGGCCGTAATTTCCCGGCGCGGGCAGCCCGGCCAGCATGGCTGGTATCCCCTCGCGTCCCAGCCGCGACAATATACCGTCCAGGTTCTCGCGGCTGGCCTCGGGGTTGATCCCGCGCAACAGATCATTGCCACCCAGAATCACCAGCATCGCATCCACAGGCTCGGCCAGTGTCCAGTCCATCCGTGACAGCCCGCCTGCCGTGGTATCGCCCGATACGCCCGCATTGATCACGTCCACGTCAAGCCCCTGGTCCTGCAACCAGCCCTGCAGTTGCGGCACGAATCCGTCATCGCTTGGCAACCCGTAGCCTTGCGTCAGGGAATCCCCCAATGCCACAAGCCGCAAGGGTTCGGACGCGGCACCGACGGGAATTGCCAGCAGCAGCGTGAAGCCCACAATCGCCGCAGTGCAGCGGTTGCCGATTGCCCGCGCGGCCCCATATGCTGAAGACGCCGCGACTCGAAGGATGGTTTGAATGACGGACATGGTTCTCTCGCTGAAGGATGTGGACCTGACATTGCAGGGCAATGCGGGGCCGGTGCATATTCTGCGCGACATAACGCTGGATGTGCCACGCGGCGAGACTTTGGGCCTGATCGGGCCATCGGGGTCGGGCAAATCGTCGCTCCTCATGCTGATGGGCGGGCTGGAACGCGCGACAGACGGGCAGGTGATGGCGCTGGGCCACGATCTGACCAATCTGGGCGAAAACGCGCTGGCCCGGTTTCGCAGAGAGCATATGGGGGTGGTGTTCCAGTCTTTCCACCTGATCCCCACCATGACAGCCCTTGAAAATGTCGCGACCCCGCTGGAACTGGCAGGCCGTCGGGACGCTTTCGACCGCGCCGAGGACGAATTGCGCGCGGTCGGGCTGGGCCACCGGATGGACCATTACCCCGCCCAGCTATCGGGCGGTGAACAGCAGCGCGTCGCGCTGGCCCGCGCCGCCGCCCCGCGCCCCGATATCCTGCTGGCGGATGAACCGACCGGAAATCTGGATGGCCCGAACGGGCAGGCGATCATGGATATGCTGTTCGGGCTGCGCGACCGGCACGGCGCGACGCTGATCCTTGTGACGCACGCGCCCGAGCTTGCGGCGCGCTGTGACCGGGTCATCCGGCTGGCCGACGGCGCCATCGCGGGCGAGGACCGCCACCGCGCCGAGGCCGCCGAATGAGCGCCGTCGCCTGGAACATCGCCCGGCGCGAGCTGCGCGGCGGCTTGCGCGGCTTCTGGGTGTTTCTGGCCTGTCTGACATTGGGCGTGGGCGCGATTGCCGCCGTGGGCTCGGTGCGCGGGGCCATTGATGACGGGCTGGCACGCGAAGGGGCGACGCTGCTGGGGGGCGATGCGGAACTGCGCATGACCTACCGCTTTGCCACCGAGGATGAGCGCGCCTGGATGGACGGGGCGGCCGATCAGGTCTCGGAAGTGGTGGATTTCCGGTCGATGGCGATTGCCGGGACGGGCGATGATGCCGAACGCTCTGTCACGCAGGTCAAGGGCGCAGATGCCGCCTATCCGCTGGTGGGCACCGTGGGGCTGGAGCCTGCGATCCCGCTCGATCAGGCGCTGGGCGATCAGGACGGGCTGCCCGGCGGCGTGATGGAGCCGATCCTGGCCGAACGCCTGGGGCTGGAGATTGGCGATACCTTTCGCCTGGGCGTGCAGGAGTTTCGCCTCAGCGCGCATCTGACGCGCGAACCCGACGGGCTGGGCGCGAATTTCGGCTTTGGCCCGCGCACCCTTGTGCGGACCGAGGCGCTGGCCAATGCCGAATTACTGGGCCCTGGCACGCTTTATGAGGTGAATTACCGGCTGCTGCTGCCGGGCCAGAACCTGGATGCGGCGCGCGCCGCCACTACGGCCGAATTCGATGGCGCGGGCGTGCGCTGGCGCGACAGCCGCAATGCCGCGCCCCAGATCCGCAATGTGATCGAGCGCATTTCCTCCTTTCTGGTGCTGGTGGGGATCGCCGGGCTGGCCGTGGGCGGCGTGGGCGTCTCGGCGGCGGTGCGGACCTATCTGGATGGCAAGACCAAGGTGATCGCGACGCTCAAGACCATCGGGGCGGAAAGCCGCACGATCTTTGCCGTGTATTTCCTGCAGATCGGGGTGCTGACCGCGCTGGGGCTGGTGCTGGGGCTGGCATTGGGGGCGGTGGTGCCCTTTGCGGTCGCGCCGCTTGTCGCCGATCAGGTGCCGGTCGATCTGGTGGTGGGGCTGCAGCCGCAAGCGCTGGTCGAGGCTGCGATCTACGGCGCGATGACGGCGCTGATCTTCACGCTCTGGCCGCTGGCCCGGACCGAAGAGGTGCGCGCCGCCGCGATCTTTCGCGGCATGACCGAGGGGCGCGGCGGCTGGCCGCGCTGGCCCTATCTGGCCGCGACGCTGGCGCTGGTGGGGCTGCTGATCCTGACCACGGCCTGGTTTGCTGCCGTGCCAATGCTGGCCTATGCGACTGCGGGCGGGGTGATCGCGGCGCTGGCGGTGCTGACCGGCGCGGCGTTTCTGGTGCGCCTGCTGGCGGGTCGCTTGGCGCGGGCGCGCGCGCTGCGCGGACGGACTGCGCTGCGCATGGCGATGGGCGCGATCAGCAATCCGCGCGAAGGGGCAACCGCGGTGATCCTGTCGCTGGGGCTGGGGCTGACGGTGCTGGCGGCAGTGGGCCAGATCGACAGCAATCTGCGCCGCGCCATCACGCTCGATCTGCCCGACCGCGCGCCGAGCTATTTCTTCCTCGACATCCAGAATGAACAGCTAGAGGGGTTCCTGTCGCGGCTGGATGATGACGACAATGTGGACCGGGTGGAGACCGCGCCCATGCTGC
>PWWF01000440.1 GCA_003561595.1 Paracoccaceae bacterium
ACACGGGCGCGCTGTCCTTCACCTACTGGAACGAACAGGGGTCGGTGCCCGAAAGCTGCGCCATGTGCCATTCCGAAACCGGGTTCATGGATTTTCTGGGTGTGGGCGATCACACGGCCGGTCAGGTGGATCATCCCGGCACGATCAACAGTGTCATCGGCTGCGCAAGTTGCCACACGGCCGAAGCCCATGCGCTGGATGCCATCACTTTCCCCTCCGGGGTCGAGGTTGCAGGGCTGGGCGCGTCTGCCACCTGCATGGTCTGCCATCAGGGCCGCCAGTCCAGCGACCAGGTAGAGGCGCGCGTGGCCGACAAGCCTGAGGATGCCGTGTCCACCGAACTGGATTTCGTCAATATCCATTACGCCGCCTCGGCTGCCACAATGCTGGGGTCCGAGGTGCGTCCGGGCTATCAGTACGCGGGGCGCAGCTATGCCGGTCGCTTCATGCATGTGCCGGGCGCCGATACCTGCGTGGCCTGCCACGAACCGCATAGCACCGCCGTTGAAACTGATGGGTGCCTGGCCTGCCATCGCGGGGTCGATGATCTGCGCGATATCCGCACCCAGCACCGCGATTTTGCAGGCAGCGGGGACCGGTCAGGCGGTATTCACAGCGAAATCGTCGATCTGCATGACCAGTTGCTGGAGGCGATCCGCCTCTATGCGGCCGAAATCGCGGGCACGCCCATCGCCTATGCCAACAGCTTTCCCTATTTCTTTGCCGATCCCGATGGCACGGGCGAGCTGTCCTCCGATCAGATCACGCGCGACAATCGCTATCAGAGCTGGACACCGCGACTGCTGAAGGCGGCCTATAACTATCAGGTCGTCGCCAAGGACCCCGGCGGCTATGTTCACAATCCGCGCTACATGCTGCAGCTTGTCCATGACAGCCTGACCGATCTGGCCGGGGTCACAGGGCAGGATGTGTCGCACGTGTCCCGCCCCTGATCCGCGCCACCGCCGATCCCGTCACGGCTGGAACACATAGCTGCCGGGGGCGGCGATCAGCGGCGGGTACCCCTTGTCCGGCGCGCCCATGGCAGGGGGCGGGACCATCTTGCCGCCCTGGCCATGCAGCCAGTCCACCCATTCCGGCCACCACGACCCCGGTTGCGGGTCGTGCTGGTCCAGCCAGGCATCCGGCCCAAGATAAAGCGCCCCCGCAGGCCGGTGCGAGATGCGATAATGGCGGCCCTTGTGGCCCGGCTCACTCAGAATACCGCCATTATGCCCGCCCTTGGTCAGAACAAATGTCAGGTCACAATCCGTGAAGAGCTGCGTTTTATAGACAGAGTTCCACGGCGCGATATGGTCGCTTTCCGTGCCGACCACAAACAGCGGTGCCGCGATGTCCTTCAGGGCGATCACCCGCCCTTCGACCGCGAAACGTCCGGCTGTCAGCCGGTTTTCCAGAAACAGCGACCGCAGATATTCGGAGTGCATTCTTGCGGGCATTCGCGTGGTATCCGCATTCCACACGCCGATATCGCTGGGCAGATCCTCGCGGCCCAGGAAATACCGCTGCACATTGCGGGTATAGATCAGATCCTCGGACCGGATTGCGGCAAAGGCGCGGGCCATTTGCGGGCGGTCCAGATAGCCCTGCTCCCACATCAGATCCTCGAGAAAGGCGATCTGGCTTTCATCCAGAAACATCAGCAATTCGCCCGCTTCCACGAAATCCACCTGCGCGGCCATCAGCGTGATCGACCCCAGCCGCGTATCGCCATCGCGTGCCATTGTGGCGGCTGTGATGGCCAGCATCGTGCCGCCCAGACAGTAGCCGACCGCATTGACCGGCACATCCGGCACGATGGCACAAACGGCATCAAGCGCGGCCAGAACCCCGCGCTTGCGGTAGTCTTCCAGCGACAATTCCGCCTGATCCGCAGTCGGGTTGCACCATGACATCATGAAGACGGTGAAGCCTTGCGCCACCAGATAACGCACCATCGAATTATGCGGTGACAGATCAAGGATATAGTATTTCATGATCCATGCCGGCACGATCAGGATGGGCTGCGCGCGCGCCTGCTCTGTCTGCGGCGCATACTGGATCAACTCGAACAGGTCATTGCGAAACACCACCTGACCAGGGGTGGCGGCCAGTTCCTTGCCAATCTCGAAGCCTTCCGGGGCAGGATCATGATGACCGCTGAGGGTCTTCAACATGTCGCGCGAAAATCTGGTCATGCCGGTGGTCAGATTGCGCCCCGCCGTGTCGCGTGTCGCCTCGATGATCTCGGGGTTGAGCATCGGGAAATTGGACGGTGACACCAGATCAAGCGTCTGACGCGCCAGAAACCGCGCGCGCTCGGCGTCTTCGCGGCACAGACCGCGCATGGGTTCGGTCGCATGATCCCACCAGTCCTGCACGGCAAGAAACCCCTGCTGCCAGAAGTGGTAAGGGGGGGTCTGCCAGTCGGGATGGGTAAAGCGGTGGTCAAAGGGTTTCGGGGCGAAGGGTGGCGGCGCGTCCGGATCTGCGACACTGGCGATCAGCTTCAGCGCGTTTTTCTGCGCATGCTCGAACAACTCCAACTGGCGCCCCGGAGAGCGCGCCATATGCTGCGCCCAATCGCTCCAGGCCTCAAGAAAGGCATGGTTCGACACGCCGCCGCTCAGCTTTGCCATCACCCCCCGGACCGCACGGTCAAAGTTCTGATGGGTCTGCCTTGTTTCGTGAAAAGCAGGGGGCGTGCCGTGCGGATGCGGCGCAACGGATGTCGCCTCAGGCTTGCTCTGCTGCTTTGCGGGACGGCGGGGGGCCATTTTTCACAACCTTTTCTGACAAGGGGCGTGATCTTGCTGTCCGGGGCAGGATATTGGCGGATCGCTTTCAAACCCTCGGGTTTCCTGGCCGCCAATACCGCCATCCCCAGCTCATCCGCCCGCATTGACGTGTCACAAGCCAAATCTATCAGAGTACCGATTTGCTGGCCATCCCGATGCTGCAGAAACTGGCGGTGCTGGGGCTGTCGCCGCTTTGCCAGGCCAGAGCGGCCTTCGGCCAAGCCTGTGCCCTGATCCTACCGGCACCCTTTGCCGAGCTTCTTGCAAAAGATCATCCCGGTTTGCCGCAGGATGCGCGTGCACCGGCCTTTGGGCAAGGTTTGTTCAATACGAACACGATCCACTTTCAAAACAGCTTTATACACTCCTGCAGGATAACGTAGTCACTGGCGTGAGCAGGCTCTGCTTTCCAAAGCCCCGGCGACCTGGCGCGGGCAGTGATCCGCGCATCCGGTCGGTGGACATGCGGCAGAATGAGGGAATGAAAGGATCGAACCAGCTTACGGTTCGCGACGGGATCGCGCGCGCGGTCGGTGCCGCCGCGCGCCATGTCAGCGACCGCTACATGGCACGCGGCAGGAGCCTGAGTATCCTGAGGCTCGCCTCAGACCGGGTTCTGCGCGCCTGCAAAGAACAGAAGCCGCCCTTGCGGGTCATAGATCGGACGGATGCGCAGGCGGTTGACAAAGACCGACCCGTCCTTGCGGTAATTCAGCAGGTCGATCGAAAAGCGCGTCTGCGCCCGCAGCGCCCAGCGGATCGCCTCGGTCGCCTCGGCACTGGTCTCGGGGCCTTGCAGGAAGCGGCAATTGCGGCCCAATGCCTCTTCGGGGGTGTAGCCGGTCTGGGCCTGAAATTCATCGCTGACGAAGATCATCGGATTGTCAGGCTGATGCGGGTCCGAGAAGACGACGCTCATCTCCCTCTCGTCTTCTTCCAGCAGACCGCGCAGGGCCATGTCGTCCATCCGTGTGTCAAGCTGGGGCATCGTGATCTCCGTCCATTTCTGTTGACAGCATGATCGCAACAGTCCCCCACTGCAAGCCCATATCCTGACCGGTCCGACCATCCGGCAGGGCGGCGGGCCGTCTCGAAAGCGCTTCGGTCTTGCAGCATAGCAAGACCGGGCGCGACGAATTGCCGCGCGCCCGGTCAGGGCCGATCAGCCCTCCATCGCTTCCAGCTCGTCGATGAACCCCTCGATCATCGCAAGCCCCTTGTCCCAGAAGGCCGGGTCCGAGGCATCAAGCCCGAAGGGCGCGAGCAGGTCCTTGTGGTGTTGCGACCCGCCTGCGCGCAGCATGTCGAAATATCGGCCCTCAAACCCCTCGGGCGCGGCCTCATAGGCGGCATAAAGCGCGTTCACCAGCCCGTCGCCAAAGGCATAGGCATAGACGTAGAAGGGCGAATGCACGAAATGCGGGATATAGGACCAGAAGGTTTCATAGCCCTCCATGAACTCGAAGACCGGCCCAAGGCTTTCGGCCTGCACCGACATCCACAGCGCGTTGATGTCATCGGGCGTCAACTCGCCCACGCGCCGGGCGTCATGCAGCTTGCATTCGAAATCATAGAAGGCGATCTGCCGCACGACCGTGTTTATCATGTCCTCGACCTTGCCCGCCAGCAGGACCTTGCGTTCCTCGGGGGTGGCGGCCTTGTCCAACAGCTTGCGAAAGGTCAGCATCTCGCCGAACACGCTTGCGGTTTCGGCCAGTGTCAGCGGGGTCGAGGACAGGAGTTCCCCCTGTTCCGCCGCCAGCCGCTGATGCACGCCATGCCCCAATTCATGCGCCAGCGTCATCACATCGCGCGGCTTGCCCAGATAGTTCAGCATCACGAACGGGTGTGCATCCGTCACGGTCGGATGGGCAAAGGCGCCGGGCGCCTTGCCGGGTTTCACGGCGGCATCGATCCAGCCCTGGGTAAAGAACGGCTCTGCCAGTTCCGCCAGCCGGGGCGAAAACCCCTCGAACGCGTCAGTGACAGTTGCGCGCGCCTCGTCCCAGCCGATCTTGCGCGGCGCTTCCATCGGCAGCGGCGCATTGCGGTCCCAGACCTGCAGCTTGTCCAGCCCCAGCCATTTCGCTTTCAGCGCATAGTAGCGATGCGACAGGCGCGGATAAGCGGCCACGACTGCGTTGCGCAGCGCCTCGACCACTTCGGGTTCGACATGATTGGCAAGGTGGCGCGCGGTCTGGGGCGTGGGCATCTTGCGCCAGCGATCCTCGATCTCCTTTTCCTTGGTCAGCGTGTTATGAACCCGCGCGAACAGTTTGATATTGCTGCTGAACACCTCGGACAGTGCCTTTGCCGCCGCCTCGCGCCGCGCGCGGTCGGGATCGGTCAGCAGGTTCAGCGTGGCTTCCAGCCCAAGGGCCCCATCCTCGCCCGCGACAGGAAATTCGAGGCCCGCCATCGTTTCATCAAACAGCCGGTTCCAGGCAGCGGCCCCGACGGTGGATTGGTCATGCAGAAAGCGCTCCAGCTCATCGGACAATTGATGCGGGCGCATCGCGCGCATGCGCTGGAACAGCGTGCGGAAACGCGCCAGATCGGCATTGGCGTCCAGCATCGCGTCAAAGGCGGCATCATCGATGCGGTTCATCTCCAGCGTGAAGAAGACCAGCGGCGTGGTCGCGACCGTCACGCGGTCCTGCACGTCAGAGATGAACTTGGCGCGGTCGGGATCGGTCGTGTTCTGATAATAGCGCAGCCCGGCATAGGACATCACGCGCCCGGCGATCAGGTCGATCTTTTCATAGCGCAGCACGCAGTCCAGCATTGCGCCCGCATCCAGCGTGGCAAGCTTGCCCTCATACTCTGCCGCGAAATCCTTGCCCTCCTGCTCCAGCCAGTCCAGATCGCGCGCCAGGTCCGGCGCATCGGGGCTTTCGTAAAGCGCGCTCAGATCCCAGTCTGGCAGATCGCCGAATTCGGTCGGGGTGTGGGTTTGCTGGTCAAGGGCCATGTCATTCTCCGGTTTCCTTGCCCAGACCTAGACCGCGCGGCCCCCCTCTGCAAGGCGCTCAGGGCGCGCTGATCTGGCCGCCGCCCACAGCGGCCGCAACGCCGGTGGTCGCGGGGCAGGATGTGGGCAGGCCCCGCGCGACCCGCATCGCGAGAAAGGCAAAGGCCTGCGCCTCGATCATGTCACCGTCCAGGCCCACATCCTCGACCGGGGCGACCGGACAGGGCAGATGCGCAGAAATCGCGGCCATCAGATGCGCATTATGCCGCCCACCCCCGCAGACGAGCAGGCGCGCGGGCGGCTCGGGGCAGTAATCCACGCCCTGCCCCACAGCGCTGGCGGCGCATTCGACCAATGTGGCCAGCGCATCCGCATCACCCAGATGCGCGACGCGCGCGGCCATGTCGCCAAAGCCCCGGTCCAGCGATTTGGGCGGCTGGCGGTAGAAGAACGGATGCTTAAGGAAGGCGGCCACCACATCCGGGTCCGCACCCCCTGTCGCCGCCAGCTTGCCCCCTTCATCCCGCGCAATGCCCAGTCGCGTGTGGCACAGATCATCCAGCGGCGCATTGGCAGGCCCGGTGTCAAACGCAAGCAGCGCGCCTGCATCCTCGGGCCTGTCCTTGCGCGGGTCCACCCATGTCAGATTGCCCACCCCACCCAGATTGAGGAACGCGACCGGCCCCTCGGCCCCGATATGGCGCGCCAGCGCGAAATGATAAAACGGGGCCAGCGGCGCCCCCTGCCCGCCCAGCCGCACATCCGAGGTGCGGAAATCCCACACCACCGGAATACCCCCCACCAGCGCCAGCACATCGCCCGCGCCGGCCTGATGCGTGCGGCGCCCCGCAGGGTCATGCGCGAGTGTCTGGCCATGAAACCCCGCCAGCGTGGCATCGCTGAACCGCGCCATCACTTCGGCATGGGCGGTCTCCACGATCTCCGCCGCCTCTTCCACGCCCGGATCGCCCGGCCAGCAGCCCATCGCGGCGCGCAGAACGGCGCGCTCTGCTTCGGTATACGGGCGGAACGCCGTTGGCCCGAACCCCGCGATCCGTTCGCCATCCGTATGCAGAACCGCCGCATCCACCCCATCGAAAGAGGTGCCCGACATCATCCCCAGCACTGTCGTGATCTCGGCTTTCAACATGGGCTTTTCCTCGGGCCATGGCACGGCTATAGATCGCCCAACTCTGCCGGCCGGGACAAGTGAAAATGACCTATAACTACAAATCCGATTTCCTGCGCATCATGGCCGAGCGCGGATTTCTCGCCGATTGCACCGATCCGCAAGGGCTGGATGAGGCGCTGCTGGCAGGCACTGTTCCCGCTTATATCGGCTATGACGCGACCGCGAAATCGCTGCATGTCGGGCATCTGCTGAACATCATGGTGCTGCGCTGGTTCCAGAAAACCGGCCACAAGCCGATCACGCTGATGGGCGGCGGCACGACCAAGGTGGGCGACCCAAGCTTCCGGTCGGAAGAACGCCCCCTGCTGGATGCCGCTGCGATCGCCAGCAATATCGACGGCATGAAGCAGGTCTTTGCCAAATACCTGCGCTATGGCGAGGGGCCTGCAGATGCGATCATGCTGGACAATGCCGAATGGCTGGACGGGTTGAACTACCTGGACTTCCTGCGCGATGTGGGGCGGCATTTCAGCGTGAACCGGATGCTGAGTTTCGAGAGCGTGAAATCGCGGCTGGACCGAGAGCAATCGCTGTCCTTCCTCGAATTCAACTACATGATCCTGCAAGCCTATGATTTCGTTGAAATCCATCGCCGTCATGGCTGCCTGTTGCAGATGGGCGGGTCGGACCAATGGGGCAATATCGTCAACGGGGTCGATCTGGCGCGGCGCATCTCGAATGCTGACATCTTCGGGATGACCACACCGCTCTTGACCACGTCGGACGGGCGCAAGATGGGCAAAAGCGCGGGCGGTGCGGTCTGGCTGAATGCCGATATGCTAAGCCCTTACGAGTTCTGGCAATTCTGGCGCAACACGACCGATGCCGATGTGGGCCGGTTCCTGAAACTCTATACCGAATTGCCGGTCGAGGAATGCGACCGTCTGGGCGCGCTGCAAGGCTCGGAGATCAACGCAGCAAAAATCATCCTCGCCAATGAGGTGACGACACTGTGCCACGGGGCCGATGCCGCGCAGGCCGCCGAGGCCACCGCGCGCGAGGTGTTCGAACAGGGCGGCATGGGTGAGGAACTGCCCACGCTTGCCCTGCCCCCGGCCGATCTGGGTGATGGTGTCTCCATGGCGCAATTGTTCGTGCGCGCAGGGCTGGCGAAATCGGGCAAGGAGGCCAAGCGCCTGATCGCCGAGGGCGGCGCGCGGGCCAATGATGCGCCCGTCACCGATGCCGGGCAGATGGTGCGCGCCGATGATCTGGCCACGCCGCTGAAGCTGACCGCCGGCAAGAAACGTCACGCGCTGGTGACCCTCGGCTGATCTGTTCACGCCCCACGCGACCGTGATTTGCCATTCCGCGACCGGGTGGTGATGTTCGGGCGAACAAGAACAACCGGAGCAGAAAGCCCATGACCAATACCATCTTTTCGCGCCGCAAGGCGCTGTCCACTGGCGCCCTGGCCCTTGGCGGGCTGGCCATGCCGACGATTCTGCGCGCAGAGATCGAAGAGCGGACAGACCCAGGTGATGGCATGGTGCGCCGCAATGTCATGGGGTTCGTCAACCAGGACTGGCGGGATCATTTCGACAATCTGAACAAGGGCGCAATCCTGTGCGACACCTATTCGCGCGCCGTGCATTTCTGGTCAGAGGATGAGGAAACCTATCTCGCCTATCCCACCTCCGTGCCGATGGCCGAGGAATTTACCCGCCGCGGCATGACCGAGGTCACGCTGAAACGGCGCGAGCCCACCTGGATCCCCACGCCCAACATGCGCGAGCGCGACCCCTCGCTGCCCGAACGGGTCGAAGCAGGCGATCCGAAAAACCCTATGGGCACACGCGCGATGAACCTGACCTGGCAATATTACCGCGTCCACGGCATCGATGATCCCGCCAAGGTGGGGCGCCGCGCGTCCAATGGCTGTTTCGGGCTGATGAACGACCATGTCGAGGAATTGTTCGAACTGGTCGTCGTCGGCACCCAGGTCCGCGTGATCTGAGCGCGGCCACACAGACCTGCCTATGGGCCGCGCTGCTGTAGTAGCGCGGCAACATTTTTGGCTGACCCACGCCCTCGTGACTTGATTCCTCTGCGAAAGCTGAAACATACCAGATTATGTTCAGGCACTTTCCGGAGTATGATTCCATGTCCAGGTCCAAGCTTTCGCGTCGCGCACTCTTGTCCACCGGGGCACTGGCGCTTGGCGGCCTTGCCATGCCATCGGTGCTGCGCGCGCAATCCCTGCCCGATTACGAGCGCGAATCCAGCGCGAGCATGGTGCGCCGCAATGTGATGGGCTTTCGCAATCATCACTGGCGCGATCATTTCTCGAATCTGCGGCGCGGTGCGATCCTGTGCGACACTTATTCGCGTGCCCTGCATTTCTGGTCCGAGGATGAAAGCACCTATCTGGCGCATCCCTGTTCCGTGCCCATGACCGAGGAATTCACCCGTCGCGGCACGACCGAGATCACCTTGCTGCGCTACCAGCCCACATGGATTCCCACCCCCAACATGCGCCAGCGCGATCCCTCGCTGCCCGAGCGTGTCGATGGCGGTGACCCGACCAACCCGCTTGGCACGCGCGCGATGAATCTGGGCTGGCAGTATTACCGCATCCACGGCATCGACAACCCCGCCAAGATCGGGCGGCGCGCGTCGAACGGCTGTTTCGGACTGATGAACCCGCATGTGGAACGGCTGTACGAACTGGTGCAGGTCGGCACACAGGTCCGCGTGATCTGAGGGGCCGCCCCCTCGCAGATATGACAAAGGCCCCGGCGCAAGCGCGGGGCCTTTTGCATGATGGCGATGGCAGGCGGATTAGTTGAAGATGCCAAGTATCCCGCCCAGACCTGTGCGGATCGCCAGATCGACCAGAAAGAAGAACACAGCCGTCAGCGCGGCCATGACCAGCACCATCACGGTGGTCACCAGCACTTCGCGCCGCGTGGGCCAGGTCACCTTGGCCGCTTCGGCCCGTACCTGCTGCATGAACTGAAAGGGGTTCGTCTTGGCCATGCTTGCATCCTTGTCGCCTTGGCCCCGACATACGCAGCCCCTGCCCGGGATTCAAGTCGTTTTGCGCCGCGCGGTCGGGTTTGTGAGCGCTCACGGCACAAGGCGGGTCACACGATCCATGCGCGCAAGCTGGTCCCAGTCATCCCGATACTGCGCCACGCTCTGCGCCCGCGCCTCGGCCCCGAACGGGTCGGGGCCGGGCCAGCGATCCGATTTCGGAAAGCGACGCTGCGCGCGGCGCACGGCCTTGTCGAGCGGAAATTCCGGGTCCTCGGCCAGTTTGGCCTGGATGAACTCGATGCCCCGCGCCGATGGCCCCGGCAGATGCGCGCCCTCCAGCATCGGAACCGGGGTGTCAGTACCGCATAGCATAGGCCCGAGGCGCGGCGCGAGTGCGGCCATATCCTCGAACCGCCACAGGATCACCCGCGCCACATCCGGCACGGCCAGCAGTCGCGCCACCAATTCGGACCAGCGCAGCGCCAGCGGGGTCAGCCCGGCCATGAACAGACCGAAACTGACGGGTTTGCGGGCCAGAAACTGATGCCCCCAGGCCGAATTCAACAGCCCCAGCGGGTCCCGCAGCGCCAGCGCCACAGTCACCTCGCCCAGCCCCAGCGAGGTGATGAGCGCATGCAGGCACTGGCCCGCATCGGGGTAAAGCTGCGCCCCCAGCGCCAGATCGGGCGGGCGGGTCGTACCCAGAAAATTCTCGTCCGACAACAGGATACGCTGCCCCTCGCCGCGCATCTGCGCGATATCCTCGCGGATGGTCTGATGCTTGCGCCACAGCGCCTCTGCCGGGCGCATCAGCGAGCGGACCTGATAATGCCGTCGCGTCAGGTCCGGCCCGATATAGGCGCAGCCCTCGCGCGCCAGCGCCTCCCGGTGGGCCAGATACGAGCGTTGCAAAAGCGTGCTGGCGGTCTTGTGCGCGCCCAGATGCAGGGTGACAGGCGGCAGGCCAGCAGACTGCCTGGCAGAAGGACCCGACGCGTCGATTTTCTGGACCATTGATGCGACACAACCCCTTGTTCTTGCGAAAGTTACTGCGCATCCATGCAAAAGACAGCGCCCTTACCCCCTTCAGTATCATCGACCCGCCCCGATGTCATGAACAAGCCGCCCTGCCCGCCGCCTGCAGACATGACCTGTGGATCGACGCTATGGGCTGCCATGGCAAGGTCGCGCAGACAGCCGCCGCGGGCCATGTCTGGGACATGAATCTGCATCAAGGGTGTTCTCTGGTTGATCTGATGCGCTTTCGGACAGAATTTCCTGTCATCGCAAGGTCGCGGGCGTTGAGCAGGATCCCCTCTGGCGGCGTGCTCCAGCGCATGGGGCTGTCCGAATGCGACATCAGGGCGGCACCCTCGTCCGGCAACCCGCTCAGCATGGCCGAGGGGAGGCAGGTCAGGCAGGCTCTGCAAGAGACATTATCCCAAGGCTGGACGCCCCCCCAGAGACAGGAAGTCCAGGGAAGCCGCCTGCCCGTTCATCAACGCGCCCTGCGGCGTTCTGAACAGGGCTCGATTTCTTGACATGATGAAGACGCTTCGATCTTTCCTGCATGGGCAGAGCCTGATGCCGCCAGCACGCCCGGACAGATAAGCGTTCGTGCCGACAGAATTGAGAACCACAGACGCCCTGTGCGGGACGGCACGCGCAATCGGGCAGTGCAGAGCAGGAAATATCATGTCCTGGACTGGCAGGGGCAGAGGGACTCGAACCCCCGACCCTCGGTTTTGGAGACCGATGCTCTACCAACTGAGCTATACCCCTAGGCCGCCCTTTGCCTAATCCACTGAAGGGCCTGTTGCAAGCCGCCAATCACCACGCGCGGATATTTTTCGCAAACCCGCCCATAGGTCAAAACTCTGCCCAAAGCCCGATGCGCCCGCCCGCTTCGCGCCAGTTGCCAAAGCTGCGCCCGTAGCCGATGGTAACGGTATAGCGTTGTCCGAAATCCAGAGCCGTCGTCACGCCCAGGCGCGGCAACGGGTCGCCATCAGACACACTGACCGCCCCATCCACCCAGATGCGCATACCTTGCCACGCCTCCAGCCCCAGTTGCAGCGTGGCATCCCGCTGACCGTCACGCAGCGGACCGGCGATGCCCGCCGAAACCCCAAGCCGCGCCCAGCCATCCCGGTCCAGCACCGAAAAACCGCGCCCCAGATGCCCGGCCAGCCGCACCCTGTCTGCGCTGAATTCCGGGTTTGACGAGACCTGCAATTCGAGTGCGGCGGGGCTTTGCGGCATCACCTCTCCCAGATGCCAGCGCAGGAATGCGCGTAACCGGATGGGCGCATCCTCCAATCCCAGAAGAATGGGCCGGGCCGCCGCCTCGGTCCAGCCGCTATCCGCCCGAAGCGAACCGCCCAGCGTAAAGCGATCACTCAGACCATACTCGATGTAATCGCTTTGTCCCAACCGCGCCTGTCCATGCGCACGGTCAAACGCGATGTCAGCCGCGAAGTAAACCTTGCCCGCCCCGCGTGGCCAGGGCCCGCCCAGGGCCGCCGCGGGCAACAGCACGCAGAGGAGTCCGATCAGGGCACAGTGATGCCAGCGCAACATGGCTTACTGTCACCCAGACAGGGTTAACGAAAGGTTACCGGGTGCTCACGGCTCCAGCAGGAACCCGCCCGATTGCCGCGCCCAGAGCCGCGCATAAAGCCCGTCTTGTTCCAGCAGGTCCTCATGCCGCCCCGCCTCAATGATCCGCCCCTGATCCATCACCACCAGCCGGTCCATGGCCGCGATGGTGGACAGCCGATGCGCAATCGCGATCACGGTCTTGCCCTGCATCAGCCGGGTCAGTTGCGCCTGGATCGCGGCTTCGACCTCGGAATCGAGCGCCGATGTCGCCTCATCGAGAATCAGGATCGGCGCATCCTTGAGCGCGACCCGCGCAATGGCGATCCGCTGGCGCTGCCCGCCCGACAGCTTCACGCCCCGTTCGCCCACATGCGCATCCAGCCCCCGGCGGCCCTGCGCATCGACCAGATCGGCGACAAAGCCTTCGGCCTCGGCCACCTGCAGGGCGGCCTGAATCTGCGCCTCGCTCGCATCGGGGCGCCCATAGGCGATGTTGTCGCGCACGGAGCGATGCAGCAGCGCCGTGTCCTGCGTGACCATCCCGATCGCCGCGCGCAGACTGTCCTGCGTCACCCCCGCAATATCCTGCCCGTCAATCAGGATCCGCCCGTGATCGAGGTCGTAGAACCGCAAGAGCAAGTTCACCAGTGTCGATTTGCCCGCGCCCGACCGGCCCACCAGCCCGACTTTTTCACCCGGTGCGATATCGAGTGTCAGATCCTCCAGCACCGCCGGTTTGCGCCCAGAGGGGCCCGCATAGCGAAAGGTCACGCCGTCGAACTGCACCCGCCCCGCGCGCGTCTGCAAGGGCACGGCACCGGGACTATCCGTGATGCTGCGCTGCTGCGACAGAGTGGTGACACCGTCGCGCACGGTCCCGATATTCTCGAACAGTTGCGCGAATTCCCACATCACCCAATGCGACATGTTACCCAGGCGCAGCGCCAGCGGGATCGCCACGGCCAGCGCGCCCAGATCGATCCGGCCATTCAGCCACAGCCACAGTCCCAGCCCGGTCACCCCGGCGGTCAGCAATGCGTTCAGGATATTGACCCCGACATCCTGCCAGGCGATCAGACGGAACTGGCGATAAACAGTCTGCAGGAACCCATCGAGCCCCTCGCGCGCATAATCCTCTTCGCGGTCGGTATGGCTGAACAGCTTGACTGTGGCGATATTGGTGTAGCTGTCCACGATCCGGCCCGTCATCATGGCGCGCGCATCGGCCTGTTCCTGACTGACCCGCCCCAGACGCGGCACGATCACCCATAAAAGCGCACCATAGGCCAGCGACCACAGCAGAAACGGCAGCGCGAGCCAGCCATCCTGCGTGCCCGCCAGCCACAGGGTGCCCAGGAAATAGGCACCGATATAGACCGCGACATCCATCATCTTCATGACGACCTCGCGCACCGAGAGCGCGGTCTGCATCAGCCGCGTGGCGATGCGGCCCGCGAATTCGTCCTGAAAATAGCCCATCGACTGGCCCAGCAGCCAGCGATGCGCCTGCCAGCGGATGCGCTGCGGAAAATTGCCGATGACGACCTGATACATGACCAGCGCGCCCAGGATCGCAACGACAGGCAGCACGATCAGTTGCAACCCGGCCATGCCCATCAGCCGCCCCCCTTCTTCCGCCAGAAAGCGGTCGGGGCCAAGCTCGGTCATCCGGTTCACCAGCGTGCCCAGATACCCGATCAGGATGATCTCGATGATGGCAAACACCGCCGACAGGCCCGACATGGCCAGCAGCCATGGCAGGATCGGGCGCGCGAAATGCACTGTAAAGCCCCAGAGCGAAGCAGGCGGACGGGTCGGCGCCTCTGGCGGATAGGCGTCAACGCGCGATTCGAAATAGGCAAACAGGGTCTTCATGGCCTTGGTCCAATAGAAAAGGGGCGTGTTCCTCACACGCCCCTTGATCAAGAACAAGGCGTAGAGGCTTGATTACTCGATGATCTTCGACACGACGCCGGCGCCGACAGTGCGGCCGCCTTCGCGGATGGCGAAGCGCAGTTTCTCTTCCATCGCGATGGGCGCGATCAGCTCGACTGCGAATTTCAGGTTG